>CANRHM010000005.1 GCA_947630415.1 uncultured Bacilli bacterium
ACTGAAAAAGTTTTATTATTATATTTCCATGATCCATTAATGACTTTATTTGCATCTTCATCTATCCACATTCTATAACGGAATGTCTTTGTATAATCTTCACTTCCACTTGTTATCGTTTCTCTGTATAATGTTTTTGCATTTGTAATTTCTTCATTTTTTAATATACTTGGTACCGCACTATCCCATAATGCACTATATAAGTTTAGGTTTTTTCCTGTTGGTAACCCTGCTTTTTCTGGATCACTTTCTTCTTCACTTGCTACTTCCATCAAATAGGTTTTAACTGCATACTCTGGTAAAGTAGAGCCTTCCTCTTTTGTTAGATAAATTTCATAGTTTATGTCTGCTCCTTGTGTTTTGGCTCTTACCTCAAAATCAAATACTTCGTTTTTATCTTTTTCTAGTGCTTGTCCTTCTTCATTACTCATTGGAAATGCATTAGATAAACTTACTCCATTCTTTTCTGCTCTTTTTTCATCATAAACAAAAGTTAAATTTCCTGTTTGAACCTTGTTTTCCGTTTGTCCTTGTCTTGAATAAGTAAAGAAAGCAAAAGTTGTTCCTACCGTTATTAAGACTAAACTCAATACCAGTAGACACACAGCTATTAATTCTTTCTTTGTTCTTTTCTTTTCCATATTTTCACTTCTCCTTCTATTATTTATCTATTTCTATTATAAAACTACCCCCCCCCATGTCAACTTTTGTTAATTTTTTTTGGTCAAAAAAAACCGTAAAATTTTTATTTAACTGCACGTTTATCTAGATTCTTGTATTATCTTTTATTCCTTTTCCAAATAAAATTTGTTATTTATTCAAAAAAAGCTTATAATATATTTGTATCTTTGCTTATGAAAAAAATTCCTTTATTATTATTTTTAATCCAGTTCTACGATTATTTCTTTTTTTCATAAGCTAGATACTTAAGATAAGCAAGCAAACTTCGAACAGTTACTTCTATATTTAACACAAACAAAAAACTTTCCTACGGCGGGAAAGTCTTTTTTTTATACTTTTTTAACTTAGGATTTTTCTTCTTTTCTTGTTGCAAGATATATAAACGGAGTATCTAGAACAGCAATAATTACTTTAAAGAGCATCATGGTTAAACCTAACTCTATAAGTTCTTTTGTACTCATCATACCCAAGAAACTAATCGATACAAAAAGGATCGTATCCACTATTTGACTGATAAAAGTACTTCCGTTATTACTAATCCAAATTTTTTTAAATTTATTTTTTAAGAGACGATATAGTTTAGTATCTAGATTTTGACTTACATAGTAAGCTATCATACTTCCTAAAGTAATTCTTGGAATATAGTTAAAGATAGTTAGTAAGGCATCTTGTGAAGTATCAATACTACTGGGTTCATATTGTAAGAAGAGGAACATAAAGAGTGTAAAAACAAGCATAGATAAGAAACTTAAATGAATAGCTTCTTTGGCACTTTTTTCTCCATACTTTTCACTTAAAATATCGGTTGCTAAAAAGATTCCTCCATAGGATATATTTCCTAAGGAAATAATCCATCCAAATACTTCAGCAATTTTAATCGTTTGAATATTACAGAGAATAACACTTACACACATCCAAATCGTTAAACCTAATTTACCATACTTTTTATCACATAAAACCGTGAGTGAAAAAGACAAGATTAAATAAATAAAGGAAATAAAAAAATTCATATGATTTTTCCTTTCTATTCTTTTTAATGACTTATTCAGTTATTTGATTTGCTAGTTCTAAAGCTAAATAAATGATTTTTTCTTTATCGTCCAAACGATCATCATTACCTAAACTTCTCTGATCCCAAGTATGACTATCTAAATTATCAGCAGCATAGAAGAATTGAAAAACTTCTTTATTTCTAAATTCTGCTACAGCGGCCATACTGGCACATTCCATTTCGACACAAAGGCATCCCCCATCTTTTCTTTTCTGCACTTTTGTTCTGGTTTCACGGTAAGGAGCATCGGTTGTCCACGTTTTTCCTACAGCATAAGAAATATGATTGGTCTTTAATATTTCTATAAACGCTTCTTGATATTTTGGATTTACTGTAATTTCATCACTTGCTTCTTTGTAATGATAACTGGTTCCTTCATCACGATAGGCAGAAGTCGGTACGATAATCGCTAAATCATCAATGTTATGATCTAATACACCACAAGTACCAAATAAAATGAGTTTATCAAGGCCTTTGGCTAGTACTTCTTCATAGGATACAACACAAGCAGAGGCTCCCACACGGGATAAGAAAAGGGCTATCTTTTTTCCTTTATAATTTATTTGATAGACTGGAATCTTCCCATTTGCATTACTTAATTCCGTAATCTTTTCACCATTAAAACGTTCCACATAACGATCTAGTAACTTTTTAGAAAAACAACTAATTCCAATTTTTGGAAAATCAGGAATAGGCTTTTCCACATCACTGGGATTAAATGTAGAATCTTTACACGTATCAAAATCTTCTAACAACATACTTCATCATCCTTTTCTAAAGTATATCATAATTTCATAAGAAAAACTCACCCTTTTTAGAGTGAGTTTTATCTATTTAGAACCTTGATAGATTCGAATATTAACGTTTTGAGTTTTTGCTTCATAGGTAAGTCGTAAGTCGCCACCGGTAACTTGAACTGGAACGGAATGGGTTCCTGCACCTAAATCTTTCAAGTCAACCGTTGCTTTTAAGGTAGATACATCTAGAGCATTGATGGCATCATCACTTCCACGAACAACAATGGTAATACTTCCATCGTTTTCGGAAGCGGCTTGAGCATTAAATCCAGATGCTAGATTCGTATATTGAATTCGAATATCACTAAATTCACGCGTCGTGGCATCATCGATGTGAACTTTTACAATCATCGTCTTAGCACTCATTTCACGAACTCCATTTGGCTTCGTTAAGTTGATACTGTATTCGTGATCACTGTCTAAGTTTTCAACATCGATTTCAACTGGAATATATTCAATACTGTCAAGTGCCGATTGTTCACCATAAATGGTTACCGATGAAACCGTTTGTTCAATCGATCCAATGGCTTTACCAAAGACTACGTTTCCAGTTGGTACGACTTGAACCGGTACTTCTTTACTAGGTGACGTAATTTGAATGGTCGCATTTATCGTTTTAGGAACAATTTCAACATCAACTTGTTGTCCTGCGGTATCGTATGCAATAAGTGGAATATCACGAAGAGAGATATCTCCTGAACTAGAAGTATTGACATTATTCATATCTACTAATGCTTTTACGGTTGCCACTTGTTTTAGTTTGTACTCAGCACCTTTAATAATAACATCGCTTCGATCGAGTGAAATATCTTGAATCACTAGTTTAGAATCTACTGCTTCACGGTGAAGAACATCGTAGGTTAATTCTCTAGTCTCTGACATCTTTTCGTATACCATAATGGTGGCACTCGATGGGTCTAGTTTATAGTCAAGGGACGCAAGTGCTTGTTTGTAATGAAGTGTTACCTTATGACTACCGGGTTTGAGTTCACGTAAATCGACCGATACTTCATGTGATGGATATTGTTTTGCTAAGTAGATATCGGATCTTCTTCCGATTAACGTAATATCTACGGTTTCAGGAAGTCCTTCGATAACATATGCTTCTTCGTTATATTCAGCAGTAACCGGTTGATTATAAAGTACTTCTGCCGATTGATCTCTTAATAATGTGGAACTTTGATCTACGGCAATAAAAGCAATAAAGGCAAAGATTAAAGATAAAACAATTAAGGTTTGCTTGTTATTAATAAATTTTTCGAATCCTTTACTATTGAAATGAATACCATCGGAAATCCGTAGAATTAATTTCGTAATCGGTGTGATTAGGAAACGATCAAAAAAGGAATAAATCGATTTAAAAAACGAAACAATAGCTTTACTTATTTTCTTCATAAACCTCATCCTCTTCTACTTCTTCATCGTCAAAAGAATCTTGTTTTGGTCTTAGTTCATCGATTAACATCATACGAACATCGTCTAGTGATAGGTTATAGAACAATTCTCCTTTAACGGCGATAGAAACTCTTCCCGTCTCTTCCGATACGACTAGGACAATAGCATCGGTTTCTTCAGCTAAACCAAGGGCTGCTCTATGACGTGTTCCTAAACGTTTATTGGCTTTACTACTATTACTTGTTGGGAAAACAGCTCCAGCACAAGTAATGCGATCTCCTTGAATAATAACACCACCATCGTGTAAAGGGTTATTAGGGAAGAAGATGGAAATTAATAAATCGCTCGATAAATCGGCATAAATCTTTTTCGCTTTTTCAATATAGTTAGCTAAACTAGTATCGCGCTCTATAACGATTAAAGCTCCAATTCTTGATTTTCTTAAATAATCGGTTGCTTGAACAATTTCATAAACCAAACGTTCTCTTTCATCTACGGTTAAAGTCTTATGACGACCTAGTAGTTGTGTTCTTCCTAACTGTTCCAACACATTACGGATCTCTGGTTGGAAAATGATAATCAAGGCAAGAGGTCCCCACATAACTACATATTCAAGAATTAATCCCATCGTCTGTAAGCCAAAGAACTCACTTGCAATTTTTAAAATTAAGATAAGGGCAACCCCTTTAAATAGTAAAGTTAGTTTAACATTGTTTCGAATGTTCTTTAAAATGTAATAGAACATAATCCAAAGTAAGGATATGTCTGCTATTTTTCGTAATAAATCAATGATACTTTCAAGTGTCATTTTTTCCCTTCTTTCCTTCCTTTTTATTCTTGCTTTTTTATTATATCAAAAAATATAAATTACGTAAACTTTCTTCTTATAAATCTTTTGAATTAAGTTCTAATACAAAAGGTTCATTGGCTTTTTTAGGTTCTTCTTGAGGAGCACCTCCTGGAACTAATTCTGGAATAACGGGTGAAGTAGGAGTTGTCACTGGTGTAGCTTCCGGTGAAACAGTAGGTGTAGGCGTGGGTGTTAAAGTTTGTGTAACTGGTGCAACTGGTGTAACAGGGGTGGCTGCTACAGAAGAAGTAGGACTTGGATTGGCAAATAGTTCTTCTACTACAGGCGTGGTCGGGGCAGTACTAACGGCTGAAAAATCCATTACGGTAGGACCCGTAGGGGTCGTATCTTGAACCATAGGTGTAGGGGTAGTAGAAGCAGTCTCATCTTTCGTTCCTTTTTCCTCTTTAGGAAGATCAACTTCTTGTTTTTGAAGTTCGCTTCGCTCCATTAGAAAACCAATAATGGCCATAATTAAAATGACACACACCAAAGCAGTCACATAATACCAAAATCCGTCAAAACTACGAAGTGCATATAAAAAATCTTCCATGTTTCCACCTTCTATTCTTATCTCTTTTATCATACCATGTTAAGAAAAGAATTACAACTGCAAAACAGGTTTTCGAAATCAAAAAAAGAACGAATTTTCGTTCTTCAGATTGTAGACAAATCCCTAGACTTTATCTAATGATTTTCTTATGCATATTTTTATTTATCGTCGTCACTTCTTTTCTTCTTATTCCAGACACATTTTTTATAATATTTTTTGCTTTATAAAAAAACCGAAAGAAAATGGCTTTTAACCATTTTCTTTTTTGTTTGGATGCTTTATTGCTTTATAGGAGCAAGCACGAGGCGGAATGAGAAAAATTGATCTCCGTTCCCGGCATAACTACCAAAAGTAAAGACACCTGCGTACGTTTTTTGACGCCCATCCGCACCGCGCCAAAGCCAGTTATCAGTATGTCCTCTAGAATCACCATACCATCTTTCTGTCTCTGATAAGGCATGCCCATAACATACTCCTCCATCACAAATAGTCGCATAAGAACTAGGATCAAACTTGGTATATAAATCATAATACTTGGCATCTGGTATTTTCATTGCACCGCTATCATCAGTAAATCTAGACCACTCTATCGGGGGTTTTGCAGGATCTTGTCCGTCACTATAGGCTCCCATGACATATTCTAATGCTCCACCACTCATATCATAGACTCCTGTAATATTTCCTGTGGTGGATGCTTTTTGGCCTTGCATCGTTTCATAAGTATTTGTATTACAAGTTGTATCAGTTGCTTGTGCACTTACGGTATCTCCCGCTATTCCTGTAATTTTTTGAGAGCAGTTATTGATATATACTTCCTTGTCATTAACTTCATAAGCAGAATTTCCATATTTTCCATATTTACTTTGTGATAAATAAGCTACCGCTCCCCACTCTCTATTCTTACTCATATGGGTATCATAACTTGTTAAATCATTTTTAAAACCATAAGTATCGTATTTTTCTATCTGCATGTTTCTTGATGCATAAAACATACTTGATATGTGAATATAAGCCCAAAAAGTAACATTTGGTTTTATAATTGGGGTTAATGTTGAATTGTTTTCTTCATAATGTCCTTCTTGATTACTCGTTTCAAACTTTCCATACCAAAATCCTGTTAATTCATCTTCTCCAAATGTAAAGGCCGGATGCATTTTATAATTACTTTCATCGCTTACTTGAGTGTTTGTACCACTTATAAAGTTAATTCCTATTGCTCCCGGATGATTAATATCACTTCCTCCTGCATATTGATCCCCTAAATTGGTAAACATGTATTCATATCTTGGTATCCAGACCCACATCGTATTAATATCATCCATTTTTATAGGTGTTCCAGGATCCGCTTTTTGATAAGTTTCTCTTGCTGTACTATTTCCATCTTCATCTAATCCTATTGTTACTGCATTTGCCCATTCTTGCATTTCATAATCATACCACTTTTGATTTAAATCTGCCTTTACCCATGATTTCTTATTGTTATCATATTTAACCGGTATTAATCCTTCGATTAATTCCGGAGAATTTGCTCCACTTTTATCTTTATATACTCCCGGTGCAGTCGGTTCAGGAATAGCATCGTTTTGGGCATACACATTTACTTTTACTGAAAAAGTCATATTATTATATTTCCAACTTCCATTTTCTATTTGATTTGCTTCATTATCTATCCACATTCTATATCGGAAAGTCTTTGTATAATCTTTATTTCCATTTTCAATTGTTTCTCTGTACAATGTCTTTGCATTTACATCCTTTAATTCACTTACCAAACTGGGCACTTTACTATCATATAATGCACTATATAAATTTATTCCTGTTGGTAAGCCTTCTCCCGTTATATCATTTTCTTCTTCTCCACTTAAGGTAATCAAATAGGTTTTAACTATATACTCTGGTAAAGTGGATTCTTCCTCTTTTGTTAGATATATCTCATAGTTTATATCTGCTCCTTCGGTTTTTGCTCTTACATCAAAATCAAAGACTCCACTCTTATCTTCTCCTAGTACCTTCCCTTCTTCATCACTCATTGGGAAAGCGTTCTCTATAGATACTCCTCCATCGTTACTTTTACTTTCATCATAGACAAAAGTTAGTGTCCCTGTTTGAATCTTATTCTCTGTTTCTCCTTGTCTTGAATACTGAAACAAGGCAAACGTTGTTCCTACAGTGATTAAGACTAAACTTAATACCAGTAGACACACAGCTATTAGTTCTTTCTTATTTCGTTTCTCTCTCATAACTCACTTCTCCTTTATTATTTATCTATTTCTATTATAAAACCACCCCCCCCCATGTCAACTTTTTGTTAATTTTTTTGGACAAAAAAAGAATAGGTTTTTGCCCATTCCATGAATTCATCTTCTAAAATTTCTAATGTTCTTTATTGATGAATTGACTTTTTAATTCATATTCTGCATTTGGGATTAACTTACCAATAAAGACATTTTCTTTTAATCTTGAAAGTAGATTCATTTTCGATAATACGAATCTTACTAATCATACAACTAGTAATCATTTCTATATGCTTATCGGAAATGTCCACACCTTGTGAACGAATTTCCATTCTTTAATTAATGATTAATTGTTTTACTTTATGGTGATCTTTTCCTGCTTCATCCCACATATCTTCTGGTTTAAAAAGGATTTCTTCCGGTTCAAAATATTGAATGTTTCCTTTGTGATCCGAATAGATATCTAAGAAATAAGCTCCCACCGCATTGGATAAGCCTTGTTTTTGTTGGAACTGTGTTTTATCACAGAAACAAGGAACTAAAATACCTCTTACATTTCGATAGACAAAAGAATAACTCTTGTGGTAATGTCCAATCAATAATATCTTTGGTTTATGGTCGGACTCTAAAATTTCAATTCGTTTTTGCGGTTTATAGGATAAGGCTTGAGCAGAACCTCCACCTGGATGATCCATAAAAATCTTAACGTTATTGATGGTAATCGATGCACTATCTTGTCCCAAATAGACCATATCTTTTCTACAACGGGATACCCACTCATTGACCGTTGCTTGTCCGTTTTTATAATGCGTTTCATCGTGACTTCCTAAAATGTATTTGGTGGTCATTCCTTTTACTTTCGGATACATATCGACAACATAGCCTGCTTGCTCATCAAAACCATGTAAAAATTGTTGACGAGGTTGTTCAGGACGATTAGGATAATTGCCATCGACTAAGTCACCACAATGCAAAACCGTTTTAATACCACGATGATAGGCTTCTTCGTAAATTTTATTGAGTAAGTGAAGTTGTTGATGAATGTTTCCAAAGTGTGTATCCGATACAATACATAGTTCAGTGTGAACTAACCTATTTAAATCCAAATCGGGTTTAGTGGTAACGGAAGTATTTCGAATAGGACTTTTTTCAAAGACATACGTTCCTTCTTTTTCAATAATATCAATGTTTTTTCCATAGAGACGACAAAGTTCTAAAATACCCATGAGTTCGGTATAGTTCATATGAAACTTCGCCATGAAGTCTTCGATGGAAGAATTGTTTTTCATGTAACGATACAACTTGTTAATTGTTTTCATATCGGTATCTCTTTTTTCGTTTTTCATAGCCTATTCCCCTTCCTTCTTAAAATCACGCATCCTTAATATCTTCGGTCGAATGTAATCATCTTTATTTGTTTTATAATAAACCGATTCCATCGCTTTTAATTCTTTTAAAGCCCCTAACTTATTGGTACGTAAGGTAACAAGCCACGCTCCAACAGTGTTCGAATAACGTTTATCACTCATCTCTCTAGTGGTTGCACAAACGCTTGGAACAGAAATACATTTGACATTACGATAGGTAAATTTTTCCATTTGAAGAAGTCCTCCAAAAAGAACCATATCCGGTTTATCCTCACTTCGGAAGGAATCGACTTGTTGCTGCATACGATACGAAACAGTATAGGTTTTTACTAGTTTGGGATTTAAAACAAACATATTCGCTTTATCCACTTTGATATTGCATGCACTACAACCTAAATAAATCATATCGCTTCTTGCTTCACTGATTTTTCTTCCGATATCGATACGATTCGTTTTCAAATGAGTTTCATCTTTATAACCGGTGATAAAATAGGTATTCATGCCCTCAATCATCGGGTAGTACTGCGTAATATAATCCACTTGCGCCATGGTATCATTTAAAAAACTACTTTCAGAATAGACATTCGTTAATTTATAAAGCCCTTCTGAAATATTGCCACATAGAACGACATTTCGATATCCTTGTTCATAGGCTTTTAAATAGATATCATTTAAAATCGATAATTGTTCAAATTTAGAACCAAATCTCGTATCCGATATAACTACAAATTTAAATTCGTTATCTTGATCGGTATAAAATTGATAGGTATTGCTATCGTTAAAATCACGTTCACCATGATTGAACATGTAAATGTCGTTCCCTTTTTGCTGTGTAATAATGGTAACGCCTTCTAGCCGTAAATCACGAATGTAGCCAAACACTTCAAATTCGTTAATACCAAGAATACGACTTGCTTCGGATAGACTAATTTCTTTTCTTGTAATTTCTTTTAATTTTTCTACTATTTCTTTCTTTTCCATCATATCCCCTCCTCACAAAAAAAGAGCGTACTAAAATAGTACACTCTTAGAAATAGCCAATGCCGGTGGTTGGTCTATTAAGTTTTTCAAATACGTACATCATTTTACCACCGCCCTACTATAGAAAGTATATCATCATCAAAAAGAATAAAACAATACCCTTTTACAACTTTTTAACAAAAAAAATTACCCCTTAAGGTAATCTCTTTAATCTTTATTTTCTTTAGTCTCTTTTTCATTTTTATCGTCATCTAAGTCTTTTACATAGGCATCTACTTTAGAACGGAATTGTGTAGAGGACCACGTATAAGGACGTTTGGTATACACTACTTGACAGTATTTCTTTAAAGACTCAAAGCGCTCATCGTTTTCCCAGTCACTTCCCATGGCTAAAACGGATACATTGTATTTTTTGATATCATCTGGTTTTTGATTCCAATCTTTTTCAGGAATGACTTTATCGACGTACCTAATCGACTCCATGACGAATTTTCGTTCTTCATAAGAAAGATACGATGTTTTGTGCTTAATCGCATTAAATTCATCCGTCGATAATCCGACAATTAAATAGTCTCCCATTTCTTTTGCTTCTTTTAAATGTTGTACATGTCCTGGTGTCAATAAATCATAAGTTCCATACGTAATTACTACTTTCATTTTACCACATCCTTAAATATTATTTTTATCACTCGTAAGCTTGCTTCTCCATCGTCTAGATAATTAAACTTTTTATTAAACTGTTCATACTTTTTAGTATATTTTTTAAACTCTTTATCGATATTTAAAATGGCTTTTTCCAGTTCTTTTTGATTTTTAGTAATAGGTCCTGGCAACTCGTCTAATGAAATATAAAAATCACGTAAGTTGCTTTTGTAATTTTGATAATCGTACATATAGAAAATCATGGGCCTTCTTAAATTGGCATAATCGAAGAACACACTGGAGTAATCGGTCATAATAATATCACTTGCTAAGTAAAGTTCATTAATTTCGTCGTAATGGGCTACATCAATAATAAAACCTTTGTATTTTGCTAAGTCAATTTGGTTTGATACAAAATAATGGGGACTAAACAAAATCACATAATCTTGACCAATGGTCTTTCTTAAATGATCAAAATCGATGGCTAACTGATAAGTATAACCTACACCCGATGCATGTTGATCATCTCTAAATGTAGGAAGATAGAAAATCGCCTTTTTACCTTTTGGAATTCCCAACTTTTTCTTGATGTCCTCAATTTCTTTAGGACTCTTATGAAATAGAAAATCGTTTCTAGGGTATCCTTCTTCAATGATAATATTCTTTTTATGTAAGGCTTTTAAATTAAAGGCGGAAGTAAAGACTTTACTGGCATAACGGGAAGGTGAAATAAAATAATCGAATCGTTTTGCATCTATATCGTTTCGCTTCTTAATCTCATCGATCGAGTTTAGTACACTTCCACTTACTTTAATATCGTACCGTAATCTTTTTAATGGCGTTCCATGCCAACATTGCACATAGATTTGCTTTTTCTTTTTACGTACATATTCAGGCATGATGGAATTTACTATCCAATATTTAGCTTTAGCACAATATTTATAATAATCTTTCTTTTTAGAAGTTACTAAAACTAAATTTTTAAAAGGTGCCACTTCGTGTTTTTCGATGTTTTGAAAAGCCCATACAAAAGTATAATCTTGAAATTCTTCCATGGTAATCATTTTTTCATATAGGGCTTTAGGTGAACACGTGTAGTTTCTTCCTCCAAAAGCTTCAAATAACACCACTTTATCATCTACTTTATAACGAAGAAAATAAAAATCGTAATAAAGCGCTTTTAAACTTCGATTAATGGTACGAACGATCTTGCGGAAAAAAGGACTTTTTTTAGAAAGTGAAACCACTACCTTTTTTAGTTTTTGTTTGATTTTATGCATCTTTTAAACACTCCTTTATCAAATGGATAATTTGATCTGTACTGTTCTTTACTTTGGGAGCATATTTTTCTTTTAGTCTAGCATACTCTTTTTCATCGTATGAATTGGTTTTAATAATCTTCATCAACTCTTTAGCATCTTTTTTAGTAAGATGGGGATATTCTTTTAAAAGCGGAAGATTAAGACCGTTATCTTTTTCATAAGTATCGTAGTCATAAACATAAAAAAGTAATTTTTTATCGACTACTAAAGCATCCATCAATAATGCCGAATAATCAGTAATCACATAATCTACTAATTTAATGACATCGTAAGTAGAAAACTCTTTGGAATTAATACGAATGATGCGATCATCTAATAAATTTTCTTTTACTTTAGGATGAAAAGTTAAAACGAGATTATAATGATCGAAATCAAAGGCTTTGATGAGTTTGGCTAAGCCACTTCGTTTATCATTACGGAAAGTAGGCGAATATAGAACGTTTACTTTTTGTTTTAAAATGGGATAACGTTTATATATCGCTTTTTCTTTTTGAACATCCTTTTTTCGTAAATAATCTACAGTTGGAGTTCCAATAGCTAAAATTTTAGATTCGGGCGTATGAAAAGCTTCACTAAAATAAGGATTCATCGCTTCACTTCCAGATAAGATGTAATCGTAATTATGGTGCATTTTTAATATTTGAGCTACTTTCGAAGAGACTCCTTCTTTGTTCCCTACTACTTGGTAGCCAAATTTCTTGACAGCTCCTAAAGCGTGCCACATCTGAATTACTTTCGTTCCTTTTTTATGTTTTAAAAGCGAGACTGGTAAATTATAACCATCCGTAATCACTACTTTTGATGATGCTATTAAACGCATTTGACGATACAAACTAAAATAGTACGAAAACGCTCCTTTTAAGTTAGAGAAAAGACTTTCTAAAAACTTTTTTCCATCGGAATAATTTCCTTGTGTTCTTAGACTATCGTTTATTTTGGTATCGACCTTTTTACAAACATAGGCATAAGGAATGTCCTCTTTATCTAAGGCCTCCATCACAAAACGATAATTGAGTGATACTTCATTGGTCTGTCTAGATAAAAAACACACTTGCTTTCTTTGACGAAAGAAAAGTTTTATAAAAAAGTAAACGGATATCAAATGGATTTTTAAAATATAGAGTAAAATTGTCAAGGTAAAGCCCCCTTTACTAGCCATTCATTTCTTTTTCGTAAGCATCTAAAACAGTTTTAGGATCTCCTTGCATTTTCACTTTTCCACTATCGAGCCACAACACTTCATCACACAATTCTAGTAACGTTGGGGTGCTATGAGAAACAATAATTACTGTTCGTTTATCATCCGAAATAAGTTCGCGCATCTTATCATAACTTTTTTTCTTAAATTGGGTATCTCCTACACTTAAAACTTCATCGATTAACATGATATCGGTCTCTAAAATGGCCGTAATCGCAAAGGCTAATTTAGAATACATTCCAGAAGAATACATTTTCACTGGTTTATAGATAAAATCTCCAATATCGGCAAATTCGATAATTTCTTTTTCTTTCTTTTTAATTTCTTCTTCACTAAAGCCTAACAACATTCCTGATAAATAAATGTTTTCATAACCGGTTAACTTTTTATTAAAGCCTACTCCAATCGATAGTAAAGAAACGGTGTTATGATGCAAATCAATACGACCTTTATCGGCTGAAAAAATGCCTGCAATCGCTCTTAACATCGTCGATTTTCCACTACCATTACGTCCAATAACCCCTAAGATTTTTCCTTCTTCAATTTCAAAGGAAACGCCTCTTACAGCTTCAAAAACATCTTTTTTAATAGGTTTTAATTTTAATAAATGAGAACGAATGGAAATTTTTTGTAATCCTTTATAGGCGATATGAAGATCTTTTACGGTAACAGCAATCTTTTTTTCTTGTTCATTTCCATTTTCTATATTTTTCTTCGCTTCTTTTCTCTTTTTTAACATTATATCACCTTCGCATAACTATTTTCATTCTTGTGAATAATGTGGATTCCAATAACACATAGAATGATACCAATCACAAACCATATAATGAGTCCTTCAAAACTAGGGCCTGTTGCATAAAGCATTACTTTACGCATTTCACTCATCACAAACGCAATAGGGTTTCCACGTAATAGAACATATTTCAAAGTTCCTTTAAGACGGTCTCCAATATTATAGAAAACACCGGATAAATAGAAGACTAAACGAAGTCCAATATTGGTTAAATTCTTTAAGTCGTCAATAAATACACCAAAGTGCATAAGAAGTAAGCCGAACCCAAAAGATACCACATATAAAACGGGAAGGATTAAAAAGAAATAAAACATGGTAGGTGAAAAAGGAACCTGGTAAAAGACCATTAGTAAAATCGCTAAGGCAAAGGATATAAACATTTTAAATAAATAGGTAAAAGATTTAGATAAAAGCAAGATGTATTTTGGAATATACACTTTGGTAACTAAATCTCTATTGTTCGCTATTAACCTTACACTACCGGTAATCATGCGATTGAAAAATTCCCAACACGTTAAACCAATGAATACGAATATAGAGAAATACGTTTCACTGGAATGGAATACGACCGTAAATACAAACGTATAAATAAGCATGAAACTTAATGGTTCAATAATCCACCAAAGCCAGTTTAAATACGATTCTGAAATTTCACTTTTAAGTTCTGCTTTAGCAGATCTAATGGCATAACGATAATATTTTTTTATGTTTGAAAAGAATAACTTCATTGATAACATCCTTCCTACTGTATTAAATTATTTTATCTTTTTTAAGCATTGTTATTAATCGATGGGTATTTTTATTATCGTGAAAAGAGACAATCTTTTGATAACGATGCATATATTTTTGAGATTGACCCTTTTCGTAATTTTGACGAATTGCTTTGGCTAGTTCTTCTTTATTATAGCAAACATCTCCAAAAGCTTTATCACTGGTAAGCATCAATTTTGCATTTCCACCATACTTTTTAAGGCATTCTTCTTTTTCTTCCCAATAGAAAATAACATTACTTCCGCGATAAAAAGCATCGTAAGAAATCGAAGAGTAATCGGTAATAAGTAACTTACAATCTTTTAAAATCTCATCGTAAGAAAATTCCGCTTTAGGTAGATATTTTTCAAATTGAGGGTTCTTCTTGATCGGTTTTAACATAAGGGGATGGGGTAATACAATTACTTTATCTTGCAAATCCTTTGGGATCGATTCTACGATTCGTTTGATCATTTGAAAGTATTTCGTTTTCTGATAATCTTGTGCAGCAAGATTCACTTCCCAACGTCTCCACGTAGGCATAATCACAATTTTATCGGCTTTATCATTTTTTACTGCAACATCAAATTTAGGCATCCCACAAATATATAAATCCGATAACGAAAAGTTAGCCTGTTCTATAAAATGTTTCGCTTCTAACATTGATGAGACTACCACTTTATGTAACTTATAAGGTTGTTTTTTAAATCTAACTCTTAAATCGGCATCAAGCGATATCATATATGTAACACCATGTTGTAAAAAAACATACTGTAGTTTAGCACTATTCAATTTTTTAAGCACTTTACGATTCGCAATACGAAGTTGAAAAGCATGCTCCAAAGATTCTGTGCCTATAAATTTGTAAGCTTTAAAAAAATAGATAATGTGCTTCAAACTGTCCTTGTAGATTAAATTCTTTTGATATTTTGGTTTGATATTAGAAAGCTTAGGATTATCTTGATTAATTATATAGTAGGCATTTTTATAGCCTTGATCGATTAGGTGCTCATAGAGAATAGAAGCACTTTCTTCATAACGACTAGATTCTTTTTCAAATAATATGATAAGATCTTTTTTTAAGAAAAATTTGGATAAGATAAAACCCACATTTATTTTTAATTTTCCCAAAAGAGAATCGTATTGATTGGCTTCTCGTATGGTCAAATACATCGTATTGTAAATCGTTTGTCTTAAATAAATAGCGTAATGATTATATCGGATAATCTTAGAGTTTCGATTTCTTCCTTTTTTAAGATCAAAAGCAGAATAAATAATTCTACCTAAATATTCACGGTTATAAGATAAATTTATTTTATTTTGAATGTCCGCTTTCAAAAGATCATCAAGGGGAATCGAAAACCAATAAACATTAATATTGTAATTTTTTAGAAAAGGAATTCCTTTTTTCCATAAAAAATTCACTTTATAATATTGATTATTAACATTAATTTCATATCCTTTGGTATCTGGATGACGAAGATCTGATACCCTGGTAAAGGCAAAGCCTCTAACTTTAATGAAATTATTTTTTAGCTTTATATGTTTAAATATATTTATAAGAAAGCAACGTTTCATTTATTTCATCACCGCAAATACTCAAACTATAATTGTAATTTAACAATTATAGGATAATTATAACAAAAAAGAATAGGCATTTCAACCAAAGAAGATGATTAGACAGGTTAAAGAAAAAGTTAATTTTTATTTTTAGATCTTGGATAAAGAAGACGATACCCCTTTTCAAAAGAGGTTGGATTTGGATCATTCAATAGTCCAAAATGATCTAGTAAATGTTCCGTCGTCGTTTTTTGTTTTAACACTTGTAGAAATTGATCTTTGACTTTTCCCCTATCTTCTAAATAAAGATTATAAAGTAAGCACACATAGTAGAAGGAAACAAGATAACTCTTGCTTGTTACGGTGTAATAATGCATTTGATCTTTGTCATTTTTTAATATAGAACAGGTAATAGGATCTTTTAGGGTTTGATACATTTTAAGTAGATCAACCATACGAAAAGATAAAATCTTAGCTCTACTTTTGGAGTCTAAATCAGCTCCTTGCATAAATTCATAAAACATAGGCAAACATTCGGAATAACGATAAAGATTTTTCCATTCTTCATAATGGTGATCCAACGTAAGTGCATGAATTACTTCATGTCCCATATAGATATGACTAATTTCATTTAAAGAGAAAGGAATTAAAATCTCCCAAAGATATTGGTCTCCTCTAAATTGAGTTACATATTCTTTTCCAGCCGTTTGCCAAAATAAAGGAAGAATCTTTTCATGGTAACGACTTTGTATTTCATCTTCTCTAAAATATCTCACTAAGGCGCAAGTCATTTTTTCTTTTTCTTTTTCAAATGTGGAATCTTCTAATATAGGACGTGAACATCTTACTTGTTCTTCGATAAAAGAAGATACGATTTTTACAATTTCTTCTTCTCTTTCGCCTAAGTCCATTAAGTTGTCCCGCTCCATCAGCCATTTGGTGTCATGAATAATTTTTAAAATAGACGATTCTATATCTTGATCGTTTTTCATAACGTTTTTCTCTCCAATGAATTTGTTCATTATTGTACCATAAAAGAGGTCTTTTTACCATCTCATTTAACTATTTTATCGTTCTTTTCATCTAATTGTGATATAATAGAGCATATTTTAGAAAAGGAACTGAGGTGAGGTTATGAAAGTCATCTTTTTAGATATTGATGGTGTTTTAAATACTACTCAAACATTTAGAGATATTCATCAAGAATTTGTTGAAACCGGAAAAAGAAGAATTGAAATAGACTTAAATAGGCTAAGTCTTTTAAAAGAGATTGTCGATAAAACCGGTGCTGTTATTGTACTTAGTTCTTCTTGGCGAAATCTTGGAAAGATGAGTAACGGAAACTATATTCCACTAAACGAAAAAATGACTTCTTTTATACGTTTACTAGAGGCATATGGTCTTTCTATTTATGATATAACTCCTAGGGATCCCAGGGGGATTAGACAGAATGAAATTGATAAATGGTTAGAAGATAAAGAGGTGGAACAATTTATTGTCCTTGATGATGACTCTTACGACTTACAAAAATTTTTGCATAAAGAATTAATTAAAACCAGTTTTACCGCCGATGATGAAATGGTAAAAGACATGAACGATTGTACTGGGCTATGTGAACATCATGTACAGGAAGCTATTAAAAAACTAACATTAAAAAAGGAAAAAATATAATGAACTAGAACGATTTTTGAATCATTTCTCTATTCGTTATTATTTTCCTTTTTATTATTATTTACTTTTTATTTCTCGATGATTGCATCGAGATTATATTTTTTAAATTTAAAAATTTATTATCCCAATAGGTTACTGGAAAATCAAATAATGATTTTGAGTATATAACACATGTATTGTCATAATTAACATCCTTTTTATTTCTATAATATTCTCTTATATCCATGATCTTATTATAAAGAGGTTGAGCTATGGCATCATCTCTTTCAGAAGTATATAATCTAAAATATTTTATAGGATATTTTTTAGCTAATTCCGTGGCCATATGAATAGTATCATTTAATATTTGGGTACCATATCCTTGGTTTCTATAATTACTTAGTACTCCAAACCATCCTAACCAAATACTACCTGTTTCATTTAAGTCTTCATTAGAATATAGACCTGTTATTCCAATCACTTTATTTTCATCGTATACCAAATAGTATTTTTGATACTCCAAGTTTAACTTTATAGCTTTTTTATAATGCTCGTATGCACTTTCCTTGGGAAAAATTTGAGTTTGAATCAAGGTAGCATATTCTAAGTTTTCATTATTTATTTCAATATATTTTAACATAACATTTTTCCTTTTTTATCGCGTAATAATTATCAATACACAAGTGTATCATTCTACTAGCAAATTACTTATTTTTATTTATAACTATTTTATCATAAATTTACGTACATTAAAACTCGAACCATAAAAGTCCGAGTTTACTATCAATCTGGTGCCGACTATAGGAATCGAACCTACGACCTACGCGTTACGAGTGCGTTGCTCTACCTGCTGAGCTAAGTCGGCGAACTACTAATATTATAGCATAATCTCATGCTTTTGCAATTTATTTTTATCAATCACTAAAAATTATTTGTTGTACTTAATAATATAAAATCTTAAACCAAAAATAGAATATCCATTAAAAATTTTCATTTTTAGATCATTATTTGCTATAATAAAAGAGAATGGAGTAGGATTTTATATGTATGATGTAGTTATTGTAGGAGCAGGTCCTGCTGGACTCTTTGCTGCTTACGAATTAATAGAAAAGAATAAAAAGTTGAAAATACTATTATTAGATAAAGGTAAATTTGCCAAAAATAGAGTTTGTCCTATGAATAAAAAGCAGGATAATATCTGTGTAAATTGTAAGCCTTGTGGTATTTTATCTGGATATGGAGGAGCAGGTACTTTCTCGGACGGAAAGTTAAACTTTATCCCCAAACTTGGGAAAAGTGATTTGTTTAAGTACATGGATCGAAGTGAAGCCTTTAAATTAATTGATGATACCGAAATCATTTTTAATAAATTTGGAATGGATGATAAAGTATACCCTACCAACATGGATGAAGCCAAAGAATTAGAAGAAAAAATTGCCCGTGTAGGAGCAAGTCTCTTAATCATTAAACAAAAACATTTAGGAAGCGATAAACTTCCAGGCTATATTCAACATTTCACCGATTATTTAAAAGATAAAAATGTTGAAATACGAGAAAATACCGATGTCTTAGATATTGTTGAGGAAGAAAAAGAAAAATATCAAGTTATTTTTAAAACGGGAAGCAAAGAAGAAAAGGTAACTTCCAAATATGTAGTAGTTGCGCCTGGTAGAACAGGTGCTAAATGGGTACAGGAGTTAGCCGATAAATACCATATTAAATATACGTCTCAAAGTATTGAGATTGGTGTTCGAGTAGAAGTTAGGAAAGAAATACTTGCTCCTATTACCAATATCATATACGATCCTACCATCTTTATAAAAACGGAAACCTATAACGATCAAATTAGAACTTTCTGTACGAATCCTGGAGGCTATGTTACCAAAGAAAATTATAATGGTTATATCTGTGTAAATGGGCATGCTTTAAAAGAGACCAAATCTGATAATTCTAACTTTGCCTTTATTTCTAAAGTAACATTAACGGAACCGGTAACAAACACTAGAGAATATGGTGAATGTATTGCTAAAATTGCCAATACGTTGGGTGATGGAAAACCAATTATCCAAACCCTTCGTGATTTAAGAATGGGAAGAAGAAGTAACATGCATCGCATACAAAAAGGATTTATTGAACCTACTCTTAAAGATGTGGTGGCAGGAGATCTTGCCTTAGTCTTACCACATCGCATTATTAAAAATATTTTAGAAGGATTAGAGACCCTCGATAAAATTATTCCTGGCGTTAATAACGGAGAAACCCTTCTATATGGTCCTGAGATTAAATTCTTTAGTAATGAGATTGAAACTGATAATCACATGAAACTAGTAGACCATAACATTTATTTTATCGGTGATGGTTCTGGAAAAGCAGGAAATATCGTCGTAGCGGCTGCAACGGGATTGATTGCTGCCCGTGACATCTTAGAAAAAGTCAAATAATTGTAAAAAAGAAGTGATTAGAAAGAGATTTTAGCAGAATCTCTTTTTATTTTTAAAAAGAATGGTATACTAAAATTAAGGTAGGTGGAATATGAAAAGTGTTGCTATTAAAGGCATAAAAGAATTCGAAATAAAAGAAATACCGGAACCTGTTAGCAAAGATGGATATGTCATCATCGATGTTAAAAAGTCAGGTATTTGTGGAAGTGATATCCATTATTGGGATAGTGGACAACCAATTGGACTCGTCATGGGACATGAATTTTGTGGAATTGTCCTTGATCCTGGTGCAAGAAGTGATTTAAAGGTGGGAGACCGAGTTACCGCGTTACCGATTTCTCCTTGTGGTCATTGTGATGCCTGCTTAAAAGGAAATCCGCAATACTGTAGAGAAACGTGGACTTATGCGAGTGGATTATCTTTGGAACATCCTGGAGCCTATGCCCCTAAACTTGCGGTAAGAAATGATATGGTCATCAAAGTACCTGATACGATTTCGGATAACGAAGTAGCCATGGTAGAGCCTACCGCGGTAGGACTACATGCCATTCATTTAGCCGATATCAAAGTAGGTGCTAAAGTATTGGTAATAGGAGCAGGTATCATTGGACTTGTTTCTTCCATGTTTGCTAAAATGGAAGGAGCGAGCTACGTTGCTGTATCTGAAACAAACGAACTTCGTGGAAAGAAGGCTGTTACCTTAGGTGTTGCCGATGAATGGTTAGATGCTAAGAACCCTAACTTCATAAACGATGTTTTAGCTAAGACCAATGGTGGATTCGATATTGTGATTGAGTGTTGTGGAAATGCTCCAGCCGTTGGAAGTGCTCTATTATCTGCAAGACCCGGTGGTACAGTGGTTCTAGCAGGAGTTTCACTTGGAGCCATTAGTATTCCCACAGCCATTGCTGTAACTAGTGAACTAACTTTAAAAGGAGCTATTGCTTACACCAAAGAAGAATTCCAAACGGTTATTGATTTAATGGCTAATAAACAAATCAATGTTACGCCGTTTGTATCTAAAATCATTCGCTTGGAAGAAGTACAAAATGCTTTTCAAGAGTTAACCAGTGGAACATCGGATTCCATTAAGATTTTAATCGATCCTAAAATGTAATGGCTTTATCGTTTTCTTAAAAAAATATAAAACTACTTTTCAGATTCGAAAAGTAGTTCTTTTTTTATAAATGTAACGTTTTGTTTTTTGCTTCTTTAAGAAATTCTTGAGTTAAATCAGTATCTTCTTCTTGTGTTCTATGACTATCCCAATAAGCATTGATAGGTCCTTCATCTTCTATATCGAAAAGACAAATGACATGATCTAGTCCTTTTATTTCTCCTTCTCTAGTTAAACGAAGATGGGCACTTTCTTTGGTATAATAATTAGCCATATTATCGTAAGCAACAATTCTTTTACGTGTTAAATCGATAGATTCTTGGTCAAGGGAAGCTATATTATAGACTTTGCTACCAACCATTGTTAAAATAACACCTTGCTTAGTTCTCTGATTTGCTAAAACTTGTTTCATAGCAGATCTTATAGCTTCATTCTTAGAACCTACTATTTTCTTAAATAGCATTCGCTCTAAGAGGCTACCTCCACTATAATTTACATTACCCTTCTTTACTTGCTCTACAATTGCATCTAATTCTTGATCGTTAAGTTCACTCGTTGCCTCAATCATTGCTATATAAAACTCATCTATTCCTTTTTCTAAAAGAATTTGATTAAACTCTTCTTGACTATACTCTTTTTCCATTGTTATATTACCTTTTCTTTT
Source organism: uncultured Bacilli bacterium (assembly GCA_947630415.1). Taxonomy (GTDB): domain Bacteria; phylum Bacillota_I; class Bacilli_A; order RF39; family UBA660; genus Faecenecus. The sequence continues at coordinate 22,047 of CANRHM010000005.1, forward strand.
TATACGTAAATCCTTCTTGAGATTCTTTTTCTTCACTATCCATGGTACTTTGTTCTAACACTGCATCTGGAATTAAAGCTTTTAAATCGACAGTAGTATCAGCACTTCCTCTTGAACGTCTAATTCTTTCAATACACTGATCTAAATCCTTTTTTGTATCCTCTAATGACATAAATGGATACACTATAAATGTTTTATCTTGTGCTTCGTCTTCCGTCAAAGGTACAAAATCATGCGTGATTCGGTAATCTTCATTTTTTAATTGAACCCTACCAACGCTTGTATCTTCATTTGGAATACCAATAATGGCAACAGCTTTATCATCCATCATTCCTAAACGATAAGAATACTTCGTAAGTTCATTTAATTCTTTAACTTCATCTAGGGTGTAGTCTAAAGGAAGTAGAGGATCTTCATGAAGCGTTTGAAGTTCATGATCGACGATTACAACCCTGCCTCCCATCACTCCAAGGATTTCTTCGCTTCCTTCTTTTTTCGAAGCTATTGAACAACAAAAATATATTTTATCCGTCGTTTTATCTAATTTATTATAGACAACTTGTTCGTCTTCCGTCAAAGGTACAAAATAACTTTGATTTTCTTCACTTTTAAATAGATCTCTAATCTTAGAGTTCTGAACTAGCGCATAGATTAAATTCACTCCAGGAATAAGATACATACATAAACCGAGAACATATTTTGGAGTTTTTTTCGATTGATTCATGTTGTTTTTTGTTTCTTTTTTATCTGAAAGTGTTTTTTCAAAACTAAAGCGATACCCTTCTTCTGCCTTATCCATAAGTGATTGGCAAACCGCTATAAAAGGAAAAACTACGGCAGAAGTAATTACAGTAGTTAGTTCAATTCCTAATCCTAATAAAATTTTTAAACCTAACATTCCCAAAACCCTCCTCATAATGAATGTTGCGTTTCTTATGATAACATAAATTGAAAAAAATGCAAGTTTTTTATTTTAGTTTTCCTTGATACATGTCTTGAAAAATACCCGGTACTGTAATTAACTCTTGATACTTTCCTTCTTGTACAATATTTCCTTTATCAAAGACTAAGATGGTATCACAATTTTCTAACGTCGTTAATCTATGAGCAATCGAAATGACCGATACGTTGTTTTCTTTCTTTAGTTTTTCAATTTCTTGTTGAATGTATTTTTCAGAAGTATTATCTAGAGCACTAGTAGCCTCATCTAAAATCAAAATCTTAGGTTTTCGTAAGAACACACGAGCAATCGCAATACGTTGTCGTTGTCCACCCGATAAGTTATTTCCACCTTCCGCTAAAATGGTTTCATAGCCTTCAGGAAGACTTTCGATAAAGTCATCGATATACGCTTTCTTTGCTGCTTCTTTAATTTCTTCGTCGCTTACTTTTTTGTGCATTCCATAACAGATATTTTCTTTGATGGTACCCGCAATTAAAAATGGATTTTGCGGAACTAAAGCCATGGTATCAGCAATATCTTTACGCGAGAAAGCGTCGATATTTTTTCCTTCAATGTAGATGGTTCCCTCACTTATTTTTTCAAGTTTGGTTAACAATTTTATAAACGAAGACTTCCCACATCCTGAAGGACCTGCAATACCAACAAAGGATCCTTCTTTAATGGATAGATTTAAGTTGTTTATTACTTTTTTAGAATGATTTTTGTAAGCAAAAGAAACACCATCCACGGTAACAATGTTCTTTTTATTATCTTCTTTCTTGTCTCTTGAAGTCGTTCGGTAAGAGAAATCTTTTTCTAGATCAATAATATGAAAGTATTCCTGTGCCAAAATCGTAGACTCCGATAATTCATCAAAAATACGATGCAATTCACGAAGAGGTGTGGTAAGTTGGGTAAAACAAAGGTAAGCCGTTAGTACTGTACCAACACTGATAAGGCCTTCACCTGCTAAATAAGCCGAAACACCAATCACTAAAACCGTGAATAACGCTTCATTTACAAATTTTAAACAATCGTAAAAAGCCATAGCCTTGTGGTGTTTCATTTCTTTTCTTCGTAAGTACTCCGATTTGTCGGTAAAACGATCCACTTCTTTTTCAGCATTATTGGTAACTCTTATAACTTCAATGCCATTGATCAATTCTACCATTGTTCCATCCATTGATGCTTTCTCTTCCATGAGTTCTACACGAATTCCCTTTTGGGTTGAAATCTGGCGGAAGACAATGATGACACCGATAGGGATTACTAAAAGCATAAGTAGAGATAAAAACAACGGAAGTTTAGAGAAAATAACGATGATGGCCGCTACTCCACTAAAGATAGCAGGAGCAAAATCCATGAATAAAAGTTTCAATAGCCGAATCGTTCCTTCTAGACTTCGATTCAATTTACCATGAATGTTTCCCGTCATATTTTCTTTAAAATAAGAAAGAGGGGCATGAAGAAGAGAACTAATGGCCATCGATCTTGCTTCTTTTTCACACCTAGTACAAGTATCTTCCACAATGATTCTACGAACCACTTTAATAATCTCATTTAAGACCGTTACTACTAAAATAAAAAGTAAAAACGGAATGATACTAATAAACGATAAATTTTCTTGATTTAAAACATCATCCGTCAATTTACCAATCGATAAAGGAAGTAACTGACTTAAAAGAGCCGATACAATCATGATTAAAATAATGATTAAAAAATTCATCTTTTGTCGCTTGTTTAACATTTGATAAATACGAGCAACTAAACTTTCTTTCTTTTTCATACAACCACCTACTTCCCATTTTACAAAAAAAAGAGAAAAAATTATAGTCTTTCTCCTCATTATTTAAATTAATTTTTATACTTATCTTATTTTTTAAGTACTTTTTCTAAAAATATTTTCTCTTCGAATGATCCTCTTTTAGAGGCTTTTTCATCTGCAATCGTTATAACCTCTTCTAAACTTGCATTTTCTAATTTAGCCAAATATCTTAATACTTCTAACATATCAGCTAACTCTTCAACACGATCTTTACCTGTTGCATTTAAGACTTCTTGATACTCTTCATATAATTTCTTTTCTAATTCTTTTTTATATTCGGTATCATCTAAAACACGAACAATAGGTGTTTCTCCATTGGCTTTAATAATTTGAGGTATTTTGTCTCTTACTAATTTATTATATACTCTTTCCATTATAATCTCCTTTTTATATTAATTTTTTCAATGCTAAGTGTGTTCAAATATGATAACTGTTTTAGTATAAATTAGATATAATAAAACTCAAACGAATCAACTAAATTGAAAAGTTCGAGTTTTTTATTTCATTATTTTGTTTTTTTGGTATTATCTTCAGAGTCAACACCTTGTAGTATTTTAGAATAATCTTTTTCGTTTAATACACCGCCCATTATTCTTAAATAACTTTCATATCTATCTTTGTTTATTAATCCACTTGCTACTCCTTGTTTAACAATACAAGAATCATATGGTTCATGAAAGTGAAGACAGTCACTATACTTACATTTCTCTTTCCAACCTTCAAATTCAGGGAAATAATCTTGAATTTCAATAGGACTAAAAGAGGAAACATCCAAACTTCTAATACCAGGCGTATCAATAATGGATGAATGGTCTTCCCAAACATAATATTTTGAAGTGGTTGTAGTATGTCTTCCTCTTTTGCTCTTTTCGCTTACATGACTCGTTTTAATTTCATCATCATCCATAATAGCATTGGTTAAAGAAGATTTACCAACACCACTATTTCCTACAAAAATGGCCTGTTTATTTAGTAATTGTGCTTTTAATTGATCAATTCCAATGTTGTTATAAGTTGAAGTCTCAATTACCGTTATTCCTAAATCTCTATAAGTAGATAGGATTTTTTCATCTTCTTCCGTTTTTAAATCACATTTATTTAAACAAATAATGGCTGGTATATTACTGTTTTGAAGAATCATTAAATATCTATCGATAAATTTAGGATGTAATGGTGGTTCTTTAGCCGCAACTACGATAACTGCTAAATCAATATTTGCAGCAATGTTTTTTGATAAACCGATATCGTTTAATCTTGTACTATCTTTTTTAGTTCTAGATAGTATGGAAGTCCTTTTTAATAAATGATCAATGATACAAGCATCGCCTACTTGTTTAATATCCACTTTATCGCCAGGAAAGACTACTTGATTGCAAACTAAATTGACATCTTTTCGCAATTTTGCTAGTCTCACTTCATCCTTATAAAGTATATAAGCATCATCATATCTTACTTCAATAACAACGCCATAATCGTCACAAGAGTTGATAATAAAATCATCTACTGTTTCATTTTTCTTACCAAAGGCTCTTTCTTTCGCTCTTTGCTTTTTTTCCATACTTTTTTTGGTTTTAAAACTATCATAAGCATTATAATGTGGCATAATATTCCTCCTCCACTATATTTATTCCTTTTCTAGTTTTTCTTTGTAATCATTAAACTCGTTTGCATTCAAAATATCTTTAAAATGGTTCTCTAAAAGAAAAGGTACAACAACTTTTTGAATATTTGTTATTTTCCAACATATAGTATTTGCCAAAGTTTATTTCTAGTATCATCTATTTCTTCTTTATATTTCTTATCTAAAACTTTAAAATTTTGTTTTTTAAAAAGTTCTTCAAACGCATCTTCTGTATAATGATGTCTAAATCTTTTTATATTACTTTTATAATCTTTCTTTTCTTCATAACCTTCAAAATCTATTTTATCCACCGTAGTGGTGCATATCAATATGCCATCTTCTTTTAACCATTTGTGAATTAGACTTAGTAATTTTTTAGCTTCTTCTATAGGAAAATTATGAATGACTGCTTCCATATATATGAAATCAAATGGAGAATCAAAGTCACACTCAAAAACATTTTTATTTATAATTTTAGCTTTAGGTGCTCTTTTTGAACAAAGTTTACTCATTTCTTCAGATAACTCAATTGCCGTCACATCTAGATCATAATCACAAAAATTTTTAAGTCTTGCTCCTCTTCCAGGACCTATTTCTAAAATTTTAGCTCCTTTTTTAAACTTCAAATCTTTGAACATGATATCGTTATAGAAATTATCTTGAACAGCATAGTTTCTTTCATCATATTCTTTAGCTAGATTATTATAAGCATCTTTATTTATTTCGATATAATTGTTATCCATAACATCTCCTATTTCTATATTTAGATATATTGTCTAGTATCAATATATAAATTATTTTCTAAATTGCCATACTATTTAGTACTTATTAAATTTTTATTTAAATCTTCTAATTCTTTTATAGATTTATCGTTTGCTAATATTTTCATTTGCCTAATAGCCGAATTATTAAGCTTTATCAATCTTTCATTTTGTGGTATGCCATCGTTAATAAGTTCAGCATTTGTATTTTCTAAATTGCATAAAATAAGTAAATGTTTTAAATCCGCATAATCTCGAATATTTCCTTCAATATTAGGATTTTTATCTCGCCATTCTTTTGCAGTCATACCAAATAAAGCAACATTTAAAACATCAGCTTCTTCGGCGTATACATATTGTTTTTGTCTTTCAGTTAATTTAGGAATAATATTTTCTTTAATTGAATCGGTATGAATATGATAATTAGATTTAGCAAGCATTCTACTAGCTGTCCAATCAACTTTATATTGATATGCTTCATTCTTTTTTAATCTTTCAAATTCTTGTATAACATACAATTTAAATTCTGGAGATAGCCAACTTGCAAATTCTAAAGCTATATCACTACAAGCATAAGTACCACCATTATTTCCTGATTTAGATATTATTCCGATTGCATTAGTTTCCTTTATCCATTTTTGAGGTGATATTTTAAATTTATTACTACCAGCTTCATTTTTAAACGTGTCGAATTCGACACCTTTGAA
>CANRHM010000006.1 GCA_947630415.1 uncultured Bacilli bacterium
AAAGGAAATGCCAGTTCTTGATAGACTTCCTCTTTAAAGAAACTATTTTCAATATCCGATAGAACAATGCCAATGGTACTGGCTGTATCTTTTATCTCTTTGGAATCTAAATACTGATGTTTTAGAACAATACTATTTTTACTTGGTAAAAGACCTGCAATTAACTTGGTTAAAGTCGTCTTCCCACTTTTGTTAGGTCCTACAACAGCAATAAAACTTCCCTTTTTTATAGACATAGAAAAAGAAGAGAAAACATTTTTTCTTCCATACGAATAGGTTAGGTCTTGTATGCGAATAATCTCATTCATGTTTTTTCTCCTTCTTCTTGTCTTACTATTATAAGCGAAAGACGTTTCAAACTCAATTGCTTTTTTAAATATTTTTCAAAATAAAAAGAGGTTTCCCTCTTAATTTTTGATTAGTACTTTCATTTCCTCTAAATCACTAGGTTGACTGTTCAAGTATTCCATCAATCCTTCTTTTTCCGCTTCGGCATCTTTTGCATTTAAATAACCAAGTGGTGCCCATCCAAAACGAATATCATCGAAAAAGTAGGCTTGAAAGTATCCATTTACAATCGGATTATCCAAGTCTTGAAGGGTATCAATTGAAGATACTTCATAAGGTGGAAATTGTTCATAGTACTGTTGATAATTATATTCTTCTAATAATTGATATAACTCGCTATCTAAAGAAATCTCGCCTTTTAAGATATGTCTTGCCAATCCATCTAAAAGACTTTCCGTTAAATTTTCCATATAGATCCCCCTAAAATTAAAGAATAAGCAACATGACATAGGCAACTAAGCAACCAAAGATAATGCCCATGAATACTTCTAAAGGTTTATGTCCTAATTTTTCTTGTAACTTTTTAAATCCTTTTTGTGGGTCTTCTTTAAAAGTCTTTTCCATTAGTAAGTTAATGGCTACCGCTTGTTTTCCACTTTCCATCCGAAGTCCCATCGAGTCATAAGCAACAATACAAGCAAGAATTAAAGCAACCGCAAAAATAGGAGTCGTAAAGCCTTCCGTGAAGCCGATTGCAAAAGCAAGGGAAGAAGTAAATGTCGTATGCGAACTAGGCATTCCTCCATTTCCATTAAACAACCGAGGCCAATTAAAAGAACGCGTACGAATGGTCTCGATGATGAATTTGACAATTTGTGCCAAGATAACACTTACCACCGGAATAATTAAATATTTATAAGCACTCACTAGAATCATCCTTCCTATCTACTTATAATTTATTCCATTTTTTTCTTTTGAATACGATAACAAAAACGCATTAACATTTTATCGCTTAAAAAACGACTAAAGAAATGCACACATTTCATTTTAAATCCTGGAATAATAACAAGTTTCTTTTTTCTTAATAATTGATCAAGCGCATACCTTGCAACTTTCTCACTCTTTAACGGTTTGACAGCGAAATGAACACCGGCCGTAGCACTAAAATGGGTATCTACTGGTCCTGGGCAAAGACAAGAAATAACGACATTTGATTTTTCTTTCTTTAGTTCATACGCGATACCTTCCGTTAAACGTAGGACATACGCTTTCGTTGCATAGTAATTAGCCATTAAAGGTCCTGGATAGAAAGAAGCCATCGATGCCACATTTAAAATATACCCATGATTTCTTCTTTTCATATCTTTTAAGAACATCTTGGTAAGCATATATAAAGCCTTGATATTTAAATCGATCATTTCAAGATCCTTGGTATTATCGGTTTCACTAAATTTACCCCATAGCCCAAAGCCGGCATTGTTAATTAAGACATCGATATTTTCATTTTTACATACGACATAAAGGGATTTAACATTGCTCATCACCGTTAGATCCATGACTATGATGGTAGTTCTCGTTTTAAGTGTCTGTTGAAGTTCTTCTAATTTAGCTTTGTCACGAGCCACTAAAATAAGTTCGTGTCCTTGGCCACTTAAATACTTAGCCATGTCTCTTCCTATTCCAGAAGAGGCTCCTGTAATTAAGACCTTCATACTACCCACCTCTACTACTAGTATAACAAAAGAAAAAGACTATTTCTAGCCTTTATTTTATGGATTTTCTTTATTCAATAGAAACTTTGTAAGCGGTAGGAACAATTTGTACAAAAGTTCTTCCGTCATTTAAAACAATTTCACTTCCATCAAGATACGTATATTTAGTCTTACTACTACGACTACTCTTACTCCATTTGATAGGTACACTATAACCATTGGTTAAGAAGTAACCATTTCCAGATTTGATATTTTTCAAGTCTTGATGGTCTTTTTTATCTAACGTAATGTTTTCAATTTGCATGATAACAACGTTTTTATAACTTAATTGTTTTTTACTTTGTTTATCGATATGAGCGCTTCCATTCATTTCTCTTAAGTAAACTTGATTTTTACTATCGTACGTATAGCCTCTTGTTTGAGTAGGACTATAACGAACAAGTATGGAGTCTGCTACCACAGCATCTTCCATCGTATCCAAATCAATGGCATCTACACTATAATCAAAAACTAAACCTTGATCTGTCGTAAGATTGTATTTTAATTCTTTAGCTCTTGCTGTTAATTTTTCAATTGAAGTAAAAACGTTATGCGGAGAGGCTATTGTTTTATCACGCCAATAAGCACTTCCTCCATTGGACATTCCATTAATATTATTTACTTTAAGGAAAGCAATATCAGCCTTGGCATAAGAACTCCATCCATAATGGGCATAAATGGCATCATTTTCTAAAGCATAATCTAAGAAATAATGTCTAGAACTCCTGATAGGTCCAATTAAAGAAGTATCTTGATCTTTAAAAATAGCCATAATTCGGGTTAAGCCTCCTTCTACCACAGCCTCGTATTGAAGATAGGCATCAAGTAATCCCACATGGTTATTGTTTCCTACATTGGTATCGATCATCACGGCAATAGGGCGACTCTTACTATCGGGATCTACTATTTTTAATTTAGGTGTAGGACTAGGACTAGGTGTAGGCTCTACCTCTTCTTGTGATGATTCTTCACTAGGTGCCAACTCTTGTTTAGATTCTCCCTTCCATAGCCATAATGAAATTCCTAGTAAAAGTCCTAAACCAACAATAAGAACAACCGTATAAAAATTATTTTTCTTCTTTCTTCTTCCCTTACTCATACTACTTACCTACCTTAAAATCATTATACCATAAGAAAAGAAGAACATAGGATAACTGTTCTTCTATTTACTTACTACTTTACAGATTATTTTTTTCCATATCTTTTATAAACATATTTTTTCAAAGAAGAATTACTATCGAGTACATTTGACTTATTCTCTTTCATAGCACCAGATGGAAGGATGTCTTGTTTCAAATGGATATTTAAATATTGATACATCTCGGTAGATTCCATACTTTCTCCTCCTTCTTTGACAAAATCGAAGCCTGTGCCTGCAACAAGGGCATTTTCAGATACACATAATCCTGTCTCTTCATCGTACAACCAAATAATAGGATCAACTTTTAACCAATACATTTTTTCAAAATCCACATCCTGGCCTGTAGAAAGAGATTTTGATAAATGAGAAGACGTTATAGAAGGTATAACTGGTATATATTTTATTCCGTTATATTGATATTCTGCCACATAACGCATGGAAGTTTCCTTATCCTTCCCATAGTAAAGGCAATAACTTTTTCCAGTAAGCTGTAACTTTTGTTCACAGAACTTGGTATTTAATTCATTAATCAACTTTATGTGATGAGCACTCAAAATATATTGTGGATATTCGCCAAATTCGAACCAGTAAAGTCCTCCATTAATAGAAGTAAAATGCAAATCATACTCATCCACTTTCTTATCTAAGAACCGTAAAACTAAACGAATAGAATTATCTCTACAATTACTAGATGCTTTTTTTACTTCCCCATCACTATTTAAATAATAAAATTCTTTCTCCTCTAGATTCGGTTGAAGCCAGTACTCAGCCATGGTTTCATTATAAGAATCAATTCCTCCTGCTAAACAAGCTAAATCGGTACTTTGAGCACAAACATTACCATAGTTTTGTAATACTTTAAGAGCCGTAGTCTTAGTAGAATCATGCTTATCTACATAAACTTCTTCTTTGGTTAATAATCTTAATTCAAAATCGTCCATCTTATCCCTTCTTTCCATATTTTTTATAAACATATTTTTTTAGAGTGTCACTACCATCTAATAGACTAGATTTATCTTCTTCCACAACACGAGATGGAATGAAATCTTTTCTCATATGTGTATTTAAAAATTCATACATTTCGGTGGATTCATAATCATTTCCTTTTTTTACTCGTTCAAAACCCACACCTGATACAAGTGCATATTCAGAAATAAGTAAATCTTTATCTTCATCATATAACCATGTAATAGGTTCTACTTTTAACCAATAAATCTTATAAGGACAAATATCTTCATCATTCGAAAGCGTAACAATATTGGAAGCTCCATAGCAAGAAGTAAAAGGCATGTATTTTTTACCATTATAGAAATACTCTATTCCATAACGAATAGATGGTAACATACCATTTTGACCATAATAAAAGCAATACTTCTTTCCTGTTTTCTTTAATGTTTGGTCCAAAAGTTTTTCAGTCAATTCAATAATGATTTCCTCATCATGACTATCATATTCATTCAATATAAATTGTGGATATTCTCCATACTTGTACTTTGGAAGATGATGATCATAAAACAGATGATGCTTATTGATCGATGAATTTAAGAAATGTAGTACAGGTCGAACGGATTCTATTCGATCATATTTCTTTTCTTCTTCGACATAATCCTCTATATGCATAAAATAAAATTTCTCTTCTTCCAAATTAGGTTGAAGACTATAATAAGTTGAACAATTTGTATTTTGAATACTTCCTGTTAAGCAAGCCAAATCGGTGTTGACAGTAAAAGCTGCATTACTTCTTCGTAACACTGATAGAGACGTATCGGATGAAACTTCTTCTTTCGTTAAGAGTCTTAGTTCAAAGTCATCCATATTACCCTTTCCTTCCATAGTTTTTATACACATATTTTTTTAAAGAATCACTTTCTTCTAATAAACTGGATTTATTCTTTTCGGATGGAAGCATATCCTGTTTCATATGCGTATTTAGAAATTCATACATTTCCGTAGATTCAAAATCGTCTCCCTCTTTTATAAGTCCTAATCCTACTCCTGCGACTAATGCTTTTTCCGCTATAAAAAGGTCCGTATCTTCATCGTATAACCACGTAATGGGTTCTACTTCTAACCAATAAATCCTAGAAGGACAAAATCTACTCTTAACGGAAGGATTATAGACAATGGCTGTAAATGGCATATATTTTTTACCATTATAAAAATACTCTATTCCATAACGAATGGAAGCTGGTTTATCGTTCTCTCCATAATAAAAGCAATACTTCTTTCCTGTTTTCTTCAATGTTTGATCCATCAGTTTTTCATTCAATTCGCTCACTATTTTTGCATCATCATCCAAGACATATTGAGGATATTCTCCAAATTTAAGCTTGGGTATTTGATGTTCATCATAAAATAGGTCCTTTCGATAAGCAGTTGAATTAATAAAATGTAACACAGGGCGAACAGACTCTACTCGGTAATGAGCATTTCCTACATTGACATAATGATGTCCTACATCCATATAATAAAATTGCTTTTTTTTCAAATCAGGTTGAAGAGTATAATAACCTAGATCATATGCATAGGTAGCTCCTCCCGTTAAAATAGCCAAATCGGTGTTGGTAGTAGCAATCATGTTACTTCCTTTAAACACTTTAAGAAATGTCTTTTCTGAAACTTCTTCTCTTTTTAAAATTCTTAGTTCAAAGTCATCCATATTACCCTTTCCTTCCATAGTTTTTATACACATATTTCTTTAAGTGTTCACTACCATCTAATAAACTGGATTTATCCTTTTCGGATGGAAAAATATCCCGTTTCATATGTGTATTTAGAAATTCATACATTTCGGTGGATTCAAAATCGTCTCCTTCTTTTATAAATCCAAATCCTACCCCTGCAACTAACGCTTTTTCCGCTATAAAAAGATCCGTATCTTTATCATATATCCACGTAATAGGTTCTACTTTTAACCAATAAATCTTAGAAGGATCAATCTCTCCGATAGAAAGATAACATCTATTACAAAGGGCATGGTCATAGACGATGGCTGTAAATGGCATATATTTTTTACCATTATAAAAATACTCTATTCCATAACGAATGGAAGCTTGTTTATCGTTCTCTCCATAATAAAAGCAATACTTCTTTCCCGTTTTCTTCAATGTTTGTTCCATCAGTTTTGCATTTAATTCATTCACAATTTCCACTTCATTTGCGGCCTCCTTTAAAACATATTGAGGATATTCTCCAAATTGAAGTTTGGATATTTGATCTTCATCATAAAAAAGGTTCTTTCGATAAGCAGTTGAATCTACAAAATGTAAAACAGGGCGAACGGATTCTATTCGATAATAAGCATCTGCTGCATAGACATTATGAAATACTCCATTCACATAATAAAATTTTTTATTTTTCAAATCAGGTTGAAGACTATAATAGCCATTTAGAGCACTTACATAAGTACCTCCCGTTAAACTAGCTAAATCGGTGTTGGTAGCAAAAACCGTATCATTACTTTTAAACACTTCAAGAGCGGTATCTTTTAAAACTTCTTCTTTCGTTAAGAGTCTTAGTTCAAAGTCATCCATATTACCCTTTCCTTCCATAGTTCTTATACACATATTTCTTTAAAGGTTCACTACCATCCAGTACACTGGATTTATCTTCTTGCCTAATACGAGATGGAATAATATCTTGTTTCAAATGATTATTTAAATATTCATACATTTCCGTAGATTCAAAGGTTTGTCCCTCTTTTACATAGGAAAATCCAGGTCCTGTAACAAGAGCTCTTTCTGATATTAAAAGGCCTGTCTTTTGATCATATAACCACGTAATAGGTTCTACTTTTAACCAATAAAGTTTACAAGGATCGATTTCTTCTCCTGAGTAAAAAGCAGAAATCGCCAACAGTTCATTATTCACTGTAAAAGGCATATATTTTTTCCCATCATAGAGATACTCTATTCCATAACGAATCAAAGTGGGCTCATAATTTTCACCATAGTAAAAGCAATAGGTCTTTCCAGTCTTTTCCAATGTTTGGTCACAAAGTTTTTGATTTAAGTTAACCAAGGTAGCATAGTCCTTCTTATCGACTAGAATACTTTGAGGATACTCTCCAAAAGTATACTTATATAGATCGTGGTAAGGAAAATATTTTAAATCTTCACTTTTGATTTTTTTATTTTTAAACTTAAGAACAGGTCTTATAGTATACATTCTTTCTTCGCTATCGTCTCCCACTTCTCCATATTCATTCATAAAATGAAGGATCCTGGTTCCTGAATCAAAATCAGGTTGAATATGGTAAAAAGTATCATTTAAGCTACCTAAACATCCTAATAACCGAACCAAATCAGTATCCCCTGTAGTAAATCTATAATTTTGAAATACTTCAAGAGCGGTTGTTTTAGTTGAATCGTTTTCATCTACATAAACTTCTTCTTTGGTTAATAATCTTAATTCAAAGTCATCCATCCTATCCCCTCTTTCCATATCTTTTATAAACATATTTCTTAAGAGGCTCACTGCTATCTAATAAACTTGATTTATTTTCTTCCACAATACGTGATGGAATAATATCTTGTTTCAAATGCATATTTAAGAATTCATACATTTCGGTAGATTTAAAACTTTTTCCTTTTTTTACAAATTCAAATCCTACTCCTGAAACCAAAGTCTTTTCTGAAATAAAGAGATGCGTATCTTCATCATATAACCACGTGATAGGTTCTACTTTTAACCAATAAATTCTATACGGATCAATATCATCTCCTGTAGAAAGATACATATCACCATCAAGACTAGTGGTTGCTATAAACGGCATATATTTTTTTTCTTTATAGAGATACTCTGTTCCATAACAGATAGAAGGTCGTTTACCATTTACTCCGTAATAAAAGCAATAGGTTTTTCCTGTTTTAGTTAAAGTTTGCCCTATCAGTTTTTTGTTTAATTCATTCAGTATTTTCTCTTCATTTGAGCTCTCACGCAAAACATATTGAGGATATTCTCCATATTTGAGTCTGGTTATTCTATGCTTATCATAAATGAGATTGTCTCGATAAGCGTTTGAATTTAAGAAATAAAGAACAGGACGAACAGCAAAAAACCTATTATAGTTTTCTCTTTCTTCAATACAACCATCATCATTCACATAATAAAATTTTTTATCGCTTAAATTAGGTTGAAGATTATAATAAGAGGTATCATCTGCATCAGTATAACTCCCCATTAAACAAGTTAAATCGGTGTTGTCAGCAGACAAATTATTTCTTTTTCGTAATACTTCAAGGGCTGTGGTCTTGGTTTCTTCTTCATCATCTATATAAGCTTCTTCTTTAGTTAGTAATCTTAATTCAAATTCGTCCATCTTATCCTCTTCTTCCATAATTTTTATAAACATACTTTTTTAAAGTTTCACTGCTATCTAATAAACTTGATTTATCTTCTTCCACAATACGGGATGGAATAATATCTTGTTTCAAATGCGTATTTAGAAATTCATACATTTCGGTGGATTCAAAAGTTTGTCCCTCTTTTACGAATTCAAATCCTACTCCCGCAACTAAAGCCTTTTCTGAAATAAAGAGATGCGTATCTTCATCATATAACCATGTGATGGGCTCTACTTTTAACCAATAAATTCTATAAGGACTAATAGTATTTTTTGTAGAAAGAGAGGCACCTCCATAATTGTTCGGTATTAATATAAATGGCACATATTTTTTTCCTTTATAGAGATATTCTGTTCTATAACATATAGAAGGTGCTTTTCCATCTTCTCCATAATAAAAGCAATACTTCTTTCCTGTTTTCGTTAAAGATTGTTCTAAAAGTTTTGTATTTAATACATTTGCTATTTCCCCTCCATATGCGTTCTCATCCAAAATATACTGTGGATATTCCCCATATTGAAGTTTTTGTATACCAAAATTATAAAATAAGTCCTTTCGATAAGCAGTTGAATCGAAGAAATGTAAAACGGGACGAACGGATTCCTGTCGGTCATAAGCGTCTTCTTTTTGAACAAAACCACCATCATCCACATAATAAAATTTTTTATCGTTCAAATTAGGCTGAAGACTATAAAAAGTTGCAGTATTTGCATTTGAATAACTCCCCATTAAACAAGCCAAATCGGTATTGACAGCAATTAAAGAGGGATCAGGAGCATTATAATCTTGTAGGACCTTAAGAGCTGTGGTCTTGGTTTCATCTTCATCATCTATATAAGCTTCTTCTCTAGTTAGTAATCTTAATTCAAATTCGTCCATCTTATCCCCTTCTTCCATAATTTTTATAGACATATTTCTTAAGAGGTTCACTACTATCTAGTACACTGGATTTATCTTTTTCTATAATTTGAGATGGGATAATATCTTTTTTCAAATGATTATGGATATATTCGTACATCTCTGTTGCTTCAAAGCCATTCCCCTCTTTTACGAAATCAAAACTAGGTCCAGACACCAGTGCATGTTCCGAAATAAAAAGGTCCTTTTCTTCATCATATAGCCAAACAATAGGTTCTACTTTTAACCAATAAAGTTTAAAATCTACAATCTTCTCTCCGGTAGAAAGCAAGGCTCCCGTCTTTATGCCATTCGCTACCAAAGGGATATATTTCTTTCCTTCATAGACATATTCACTTACATAGTTTATAGAACAAGGAGTATTCTTTTTACTTTGATAGAAACAATAGGTTTTCCCTGTTTTATCTAAAGACTGCATACAAAGTTTTTGATTTAAAACTTCGATTATGTTTCTCTCTAATTGATTATTCTCATCCAAAACAAATTGAGGATATTCTCCATACTCCCACCAATAGATTTTTTGTTCCCAATCAAAATTTAAATTCTCTTTACTTACTTTTCTATTTGGAAAATAAAGAACAGGACGAATAGGTAGATGTCCTTTGTAACTTTCAATCAATTGATATTGATCACAAGAATTATAATTAGCATAGTCACCCATAAAATAAAATCTACCATTTGAATAATTAGATTCAAGATAATAAAAAGCACTGCTCCCTGAACGTAATCCTCCCGTTAAACAAGAAAAGTCCGTATTCCTAGCAGCAACACCAGTACAATATTTTTGTAATACATCAAGGGCTGTGGTTTCATCTTCATCATACTGATTCACATAAATTTCTTCTTTGGTTAAAAATCTTAATTCAAAATCGTCCATGCTATCTCTTCTTTCTATACTGTTTATAAACATATTTTTTTAAGGACTCACTACTATCGAGGACACTCGATTTATCACTATTCATAATACGAGATGGAATGATATCCTGTTTCAAATGACTATTTATATATTCATACGTCTTCGTTGCTTCAAAGCCAACTCCTTCTTTTACAAAATCAAAACCAACGCCTGGAATAAAAGCCTTTTCAGCTACAAAAAGATCTGTATCTTCATCGTATAACCAGGTAATGGGTTCTACTTTTAACCAATATAGGTAAGATGCAACTATATTTTCATCTGTAGCGATTGAGGTAAAAGGCATTTGTCCTCTTAATATAAAGGGAACATACTTCTCTTCACCATACGTATATTCTTCTACTTCATACTTTAAAGAGGAGGACGTATCTTTCTTGCTAGGGTAGAAGCAATAAGTTTTACCTGTTTTCTTTAAATCCTGTGCACAAAGTTTTTGCGTTAAAGCATCCATTATATTTTTTTCTTTCACGTTATCTTCATTTAAAACATATTGAGGATATTCGCCAAAAAGAAATTTATATATGCCAAGAGTAGAATCATACTCTAATTTCCCTTTATCCACTATTGAATTTGAAAACTTTAAAACCAAACGAAGGGGAAAGTGCACATTATAACTTTCACTATTAAGAGTTCCATAATGATTAATATAATAATATATTTTATTTTCAAAATCAGGTTGAATACTATAAAAGGTGCCATTTTCACATAAATAACCTGTTAAACTAACTAAATCCGTTTTAACCGTATCCAGTCTATATTTCTGTAACACTTTAAGAGCCGTAGTTTTGCTTTCATCTCTATCATCTATATAAACTTCTTCTTTCGTTAACAATCTTAATTCAAAGTCGTCCATGTTACATCCTCTTTCCATACTGTTTATAAGCAATTCTTTGAAAAAGCTCATTATGATCTAAAGAAGACGATTTGTCTTCTACAATTTGAGAAGGAATGATTTCTTTTGCAAGATAGGTATTTAAATAATGATACATATAAGACTCTTCAATAGAGTTAGTAGGTTCATCACAAAAAGGAACTCCTGAGACTAAACCTGTTTTAGAAATAAGAAGACCTGATGGAGCATCGTACTGCCAAACAATAGGTTCTACTTTTAACCAATAAGCCATTCCTTTTTGAACATATACTCCGTTGGAAAGATATTCCCATTTATCCCTATCCGTTTTTAGCCGAATGTATTTTTTACCTCTATAAAGAAATTCATTTAAAGTGGGAATTCTTTTACAAAACATTCGTGGAATTAAATCTTGCTTATAAACTTTCCCTGTTTTACTCATTTTTCCTTCCTGGAGGGCTATTTCTAGCTTACGAGAGAGTTCTCCTTCCACTATAAAGGAAGGATATTCTCCATATTGAACTTCTATAATACCGTTATTCTTTACTTGAGGAAGAGTAGGTAACAAATGAGGATCCACTTTAAAAACAGGAACAATCGAAGCACAATCCTCATAAACAAAAAACGGCTCCACTTCTTGATAATGATAGATAAGTACCTGTTCACCTCCAAATCCTGATTTAGTCCAAAAAGGAATAGACTTTTTACTATAATCCAATTGACCATTAATACGCATAGGAATCGAAGAAGCTCCAGTAAGAATACAATAATCCGTACATCCTCTATCTACGCTCGTATGTTTAAAAAGATCCAGGCAATCACACTTATCACTTCCAACCAGTTGTTCTTCTTCGAGTAAAGTTAATTCTATCCCGTTCATATAGATCCTCCAATCCCCCTAATCTGATAACTTTTTATTATAGATAAAGGATACCTTTTCGTCAAGGAAAAGACAAAAAAAGAACCTCTATGAAAAGGTCCTATTTTACTAATTCTAAGATAACCATTAAGGCATCGTCGCCCTTACGTTCAGTCATCTTTAAGATTCTAGTGTATCCACCGTTACGATCTTTGTATCGAACAGCTAAATCATCAAATACTTTCTTTACGACTTCGCTATCATTGTGTAGAAAAGCGATTGCCTTTCTACGCGATACTAAATCGCCTTTTTTACCATACGTAACCATTTTATCTAAGAACTTACGAACTTCTTTTGCACGCGTTTCCGTCGTTTCAATCTTTTCGTTATTAATTAAATCAATGGTTAGGTTTGCTAACATAGATTTTCTATGTTTGCTTACGCGTCCTAATTTTCTATAGGCCATTCTAATCGCTTCTCCTTCCTTCTAGTCATCTTCACGTAAAGCTAGTCCAAGTTCTCTAATCTTGTCTAAGACTTCTTTAAGAGATTTCTTTCCTAGATTACGAATCTTCATCATATCATTTTCAGACTTATTAACTAAATCTTGTAAGGTATGAATGCCTGCTCTTTTCAAGCAGTTGTATGCACGAACTGAGAAATCCAAGTCTTCGATGGTCGTCTCTAAAGCTTTTACTTTAGGATCTTCTGTCTTTTCAATCATAAGACCGGTCATATCAGCAATGCTACTTAAATCGGTAAGTAATTCAAAGTGTTCAATTAAGATACGAGATGCAAGTGCTACTGCTTCTTCTGGTTTCATTGAACCATTGGTCCATACATTTAAAATTAAACGGTCGTAATTTTCATTTTGTCCAACACGAGCAGGTTCTACTTCATAAGATACTCTCTCAATTGGAGAATATAAAGAGTCAATGGCAATCGTTCCCATTTTCTTATTATCTAATAATTTCTTATTTTCTTCGCTTCTTACATAACCGCGTCCATTGGTAACGGTCATTTCCATGACTAATTTTCCGCCTTTTGCAAGAGTGGCGATTTCTTGATCTGGGTTCATGATCTCGATATCGGCATCATGCTCAATATCGGAAGCCTTAACAACTCCTTCTTTAGTAGCATTTAAACGAATTGTCTTAGACTCTTCAGAATGGTTCTTAATAACAATTCCTTTTAAGTTAAGAATGATAAGTGCTACATCTTCGATAACTCCATCGATGGTTTGGAATTCATGAGATACCCCTTCGATTTTAACACTTGAAATAGCGCTTCCAGGAAGAGAAGATAACATTACTCTTCTTAAAGCATTACCAAGAGTGGTTCCAAATCCTCTTTCAAGGGGTTCTAATTCAAACTTTCCAAAAAAATTACTTTCTACATAGTCCGTTATTTTATAGACTGGTTTTTCAAATTGTAACATGAAACTTCCCTCCTTATTTTATCCACGTGGGCGTTTTGGTGGACGACATCCATTATGTGGAATTGGAGTAACATCGGTAATAGCCGTTACTTCTAATCCCGCGGTTTGTAAAGAACGAATAGCTGTTTCACGTCCTGGTCCCAAACCTCTAACATATACTTCAACTTTTCTCATGCCTAAATCATAAGCAGCTTTTCCTGCGGCCTCGGCAGCAAGACCAGCCGCAAACGGAGTTGATTTTTTACTTCCTTTAAATCCTAAAGCACCACTTGATGCCCAAGAGATTGCATTACCTTCTTTATCGGTAATCGTCGTAATCGTATTATTAAATGTTGAATGAATATGTGCGATTCCTTCAGGAACATTTTTCTTTACTTTTCTTTTTCTCGATTTGTAAGCCATATTCTTACCTCCTTTTTATAAATACTTAATTATTATTTCTTCTTGTTAGCAACAGTCTTACCTTTACCTTTACGCGTTCTTGCATTACGGTTGGTTCTTTGACCTCTTACAGGAAGACCTTTTTTATGACGAGTACCTTGATAAGAATTAATTTCCATTTTGGTCTTAATGTTCATAGAAACTTCACGACGTAAGTCTCCTTCAACCATATGCTTAGCAACTTCATCACGGATACGATTCAATTCATCGTTATCAAGATCTGCCACTTTCTTCATTGGATCTACTTTTGCATCTACTGCAATTTTCTTTCCTAGACTTCTTCCAATACCATAGATATAAGTTAATGAAATTCCTACTTGTTTATCATTGGGAATGTCTACACCTTTAATACGTGCCATATCTTACACCTCCTATTATCCTTGTCTTTGTTTGTGTTTTGGATTAGAGCAAATAATCATTACTCTTCCATGACGCTTAATAATTTTACATTTTGCGCAAATTGGTTTTACAGATGGTTTAACTTTCATAATATCCCTCCTATTTCCTATAGGTTATACGCCCACGTGTTAAATCGTATGGCGATAATTCTATCGTTACTGTGTCCCCCGGTAAAATGCGAATGTAATTCATTCGGATTTTACCAGAAACGTGAGCTTCTATCATATGCCCATTGACGAGTTCGACTTTAAATTTTCCACCAGGAATAATTTCAAGTACTTTTCCTTCGACTTCAATGGTATCTTCTTTAGCCATATTCTCACTCTCCTGTTAATATTTGGTAGCCATCTTTGGTAACGGCAACCGTGTGTTCAAAATGAGCAGAAGGTCTTCCGTCTTCCGTTTCGATGGTCCAATCATTATCTAAGATTACGATATCTTTGCTTCCTAAGTTTAACATAGGTTCAACAGCAATCACCATGCCTTCTCGTAAAAGAGGGCCCGTTCCTGCTTTTCCATAATTAGGAACATCTGGTTCTTCGTGTACATTGGTACCTACGCCATGTCCTACTAATTCTTCGACTACACCTAAGTGATGTGCTTTCGCATACACCTCAATCGCATGACCTATATCACCAATACGATTTCCCGGTTTCACTTGAGCAAGTCCTTCGAACAAAGCATTTTTCGTATGTTCCATTAGATACTTTTTCTCATCACTAATTTCACCTACAGCATAGGTCCAAGCAGAATCTCCATGATAGCCTTTATAGCAAGCACCGATATCGATAGAGATAATATCTCCATTTTTTAATTTATAGTTTCCTGGAATACCATGCACCACTTCTTGATTGACGCTTGTACATAAGGTAGCAGGAAATCCTTCGTATCCCTTAAAAGAAGGCGTAGCCCCTTGACTTCTTATAAAGTCCTCGGCTAAACGGTCTAATTCCTTCGTTGTAATTCCTTCTTTGACAAAGGGAATTAAATATTGATGGGTCAAGTAAACAATATGACCAGCTTTTCTTAATAATTCTATTTCTCGATCGCTTTTTAGACTAATCAATTTAATCACCTAATTCTTCTAAAATCTTATCCACTTTAATAAGTGTTTTTTTACTATCGACCGATTCGACTTCGTATAGAATTCCTTTATTTTTGTAATAATCGATAAGGGGCTTCGTTACTTCATGATAGGTTTCTAATCTCTTCTTTAAAGATTCGAGATTATCATCTTTCCTAGCGGTTAAAGTACTTCCACACTTATCACAAATACCTTCCACCTTAGGACAAAAGTCCTTGCTATAAATATTGTAGATACTTCCACATTCTGAGCAAGTTCTTCTTCCTAAGATGCGGCTTTCTAGTATTTCTTCTGGAACGGTTAAATGAATCACAATTCCAATATCTTGATTTACTTTCTTTAAAAGTTCATCGTATCCTACGGCCTGGGTCATATTTCTTGGAAAGCCATCTAAGATGTAACCATTTTGACAAGCGGGACTTGTAATCTTATCCGAAATCGCATCGAATATAATTTCATCGGAAACAAACTTTCCTTGATCGATTAAATCTCTGATTTGGTCTCCTAACTCATCTCTTACCATGGCTCTTTCTCTTAAGAGGTCTCCTGTTGAAATATGAACATAACCGTACTTCTTACTTAACTCTTTGGCAAGGGTTCCTTTTCCAGCCCCTTGAATCGCAATTAAAATTAAGTTTTTCATCTTCTTGAGTATCCTTTTTTATAACTTCTTGTAACTAGGCTTCCTTCTAATTGTTTATACGTTTCAAGTGCTACACCTACAACGATTAATAATCCCGTTCCTCCAATAGTCACACTACTAGAAAGATTAATATTTGGGAACAAATGAATAAGTGCAGAGAATAGAATTGGAAGTCCTGCAATAATAATTAAGAAGATAGAACCTACTACAGTAAGTCTTGATAATACTTTACTGATATAATTTTCGGTATCTTTTCCGGGACGAACACCTGGAATATATCCACCGTTATTTTGTAAGTTCTTAGCAAGATCATCCGGTTTCATTTGAATAAACGTATAGAAATATCCAAAGAAGAAAATAAGTACAATATAGATAATAAATCCAACTGGGGTTGTATAAGATAAATAACTATTGACGAAGTTTTGGAATCCCTCGTTCCCCATAAATTGAGCTATTGCTGCAGGAATCGATAGTAAAGTAGATGCGAAGATAACGGGAACAACGCCAGCAGCATTAATCTTTAATGGAATAAACGATTGTTGTCCACCAAAGGCCGTTGTTGATTTATTCGCATATTGAATAGGTACTTTACGATCGGCTTCTTGTACCCAGATAACACCAATAATAATTAAGAAATAAACGATTACAAAAGCAACAAATAAGACAATTCCTAAAATTTGATTAAGGCTTGAATTTAATACCAATCCTTGGAATGCTTCAATAAACATTTGTGGAAGGGTGGCAATAATACCAGCCATAATGATTAACGAAATGCCATTACCAATTCCTTTTTGTGTAATTTGATCTCCTAACCATAAAGTGAAAGCAGTACCTGCGGTTAATACCGTTGCAACATATAAGTAATCAAATGTCGTTGCCGTTTTACCCATGAACGCATAAGCGAAGGCAAAACCTTCAATAAAGGCAAAAGCAATACCCATATAACGGCTAATTTGATTAATCTTTTGACGACCTACTGGTCCTTGATCTGCTAATTCACTGAAATATGGAACGATATCCATCTCTAATAATTGCATAATGATGGTAGCCGTAATGTAAGGCATAACACCAAGTGCAAAGATAGAGAATTGTCTTAAGGCTCCTCCACCCATAACGTTAATTAGGTCAAGGAATCCTAAGTTTCCTGTAATATTGGTCGTTCCAGGAACTTGAATGGTCGTACCTACGATAAAGATAAATAAGGCCCCTAACGTAAACCAAATTCTTTTGCGCAAGTCTTTATTCGTTTTTGCAAAGATTTGCTTCATCGTTTGAAACATCTTAAATCACCTCAATCTTGCTACCCGACTTTTCAATCTTTTCTATAGCATTACGAGAGAACTTATGAGCTTGGATCGTTAACTTCTTCGTTAATTCACCGTCCCCTAATACTTTAATGCCACATAACTCTTTGGTTACTAAACCTCTTTCTTTCAATAAAGCAGGAGTTACTACTGTTTTATCATCAAATTGATTTAGATCATCTAAATTAACGACCGCGTACGTTAACTTAAATCTTGCATTACTAAATCCTCTTTTTGGTAAACGTCTATAGAGTGGTAATTGTCCACCTTCGAATACAGGTCTTACTCCTCCACCACTACGAGCGTTTTGTCCTTTGTGTCCTTTTCCACTAGTCTTTCCTAAACCACTTCCAGAACCACGTCCAACTCTTTTTGCTTTGAACGTTGCTCCTTCATTTTTCTTTAATTCATGTAACTTCATTATCCTAAAATCTCCTCTTTAGTTTTTCCTCTTAATTTAGCTACTTCATCAACCGTCTTTGTCGATTTTAATGCATTAACGGTTGCCATTGCCATATTAAGTTTCGTTCTTGAACCAAGTGATTTAGAAAGAATATCGCGGACTCCCGCTAACTCAAGGATAGCACGAACAGCTCCACCAGCAATAACTCCAGTACCGGCATGAGCAGGTTTTAACATAACCTTTGCAGCACCCGATACACCAATTACTTCGTGGGCAATCGTTCTATCTTCTACTAGCGGTATTTTAACTAGGTTTTTATTGGCAGCTTGAATTGCCTTTTTAATAGCATCAGGTACTTCGGCAGCTTTACCGATTCCTAATCCTACTTGACCATGTCTATCCCCAACAACAACAGTTGCAGAGAATCTACGTTGACGTCCTCCAGTCGTTACTTTAGTTACGGCTTTGATTTCGACAACTTGTTCTTCTAATTGCTTCTCTTGTTTCTTTGGGTCCATGTTTTTATTTTGCATAATACCCTCCTATTAGAATTCTAATCCTTTATTACGTGCAGCTTCTGCAAGACTTTCTACACGACCATGATAAAGGTATCCACCTCTATCGAATACAACTGTTTTAATTCCAGCTTTTAATGCTTTTTCAGCAATCTTTTCTCCTACTTTAGCAGCTGCTTCTTTGTTTCCACCATTTTTAAGGTTTAATTCCATACTTGAAGCACTTACTAAGGTAGAACCTGTCTCGTCATCGATAATTTGAGCGGTGATATTCTTATTCGAACGGAATACGTTAAGTCTTGGCATCTCTTTCGTTCCCTTAAGATTCTCACGAACACGCTCATGACGGATAAGACGCATTTCGTTGCGTGATTCTTTTTTTATCATAAGTAAACTCTCCCTTCTTACTTATTTTACTGCCTAACTATGCAGCTTTCTTTCCTTCTTTACGACGAACTTGCTCGTCCTTATAACGAATTCCTTTTCCTTTGTAAGGTTCAGGTGGTTTAACCTTTCTTACATTAGCAGCAAATTCACCAATTTTAATTTTATCGATTCCCTTTAAAGTAAGTTCTGTATTACTTGGGGATTCTACTTTAATTCCTTCTGGGATAGCTAATTCTACAGGATGTGAAAAACCTGCATTAATTACTAAGGTATTTCCTTTTAAAGCAAAACGATATCCAACACCGATAATTTCAAGTTCTTTTTCATAGCCTTTGGTAACACCAACAATCATATTATTGATATTGGCATTAACCGTTCCATGCATAGATCTTGTCTTAATTTCATCGTTACTTCTTTTAACTACGACTTCATTTTCATTTACTTCCACAGTAACGTCTTTACTATCAATGGTGGTAGAAAGTTCTCCTTTTGGTCCTTTAACGGTAACAACATTATTATCTACTGTCACAGTAACCCCTTCAGGCACTACTAGTTTTCTATTACCAATACGACTCATATTGACACCTCCTTATATATTTAATTACCAGATATAAGCTAATACTTCTCCACCAAGATTTTGACGTCTTGCTTCTTTATCCGTCATAATTCCTTTTGAGGTAGAGATAATAGCAATTCCTAAACCGTTAAGTACTTTAGGTACTTCTTCTTTCTTTGCATATACACGTAATCCTGGTTTTGAAATACGCTTTAATCCTGTAATTACTCTTTCTTTATTGTGTCCATATTTAAGTGTTAAAAGAATATCTCCTTGACGGTTATCTTTAAGCACTTTGTAATCTTCAATAAATCCCTCTTCTTTTAAAATCTTAGCAAGTTCTAGTTTTAATTTAGAAGCAGGAACATGAACTTCTTTGTATCGCATTTGATTTGCATTACGAATTCTCGTTAGCATATCCGCAATGGTATCTGTTACTACAGCCATAATTATTTTCCTCCTTCCCAATTACCAGCTTGATTTCTTAACACCTGGTATTTGTCCTTTATAAGCTAATTCTCTAAAGCAAATACGACAGATTCCGAATTTACTCATTACGGCATGTGGACGACCACATCTTTGGCAACGCGTATATTCACGTACTTTGTATTTCTTTGGACGATTCGCTTTTACAATCATACTTTTCTTTGCCATAAATTTCCTCCAATTACTTTCTGAAAGGCATTCCTAATTCGCTTAACAAATCGTAAGCTTCTTCGTTCGTTTTAGCACTGGTTACAAAAACAATATCCATACCACGAACTTTTACGACGTTATCGAATTCGATTTCTGAGAAGATTAATTGTTCTTTAATTCCTAAAGTGTAATTTCCTCTTCCATCGAAAGCTCTAGGGCTAACTCCACGGAAGTCTCTTACACGAGGAAGTCCTATAGAAAATAACTTATCCATAAAGGTATACATATTTTCTCCACGAAGGGTTACTTTGCAACCAATCGATTGACCTTCTCTTACTTTAAATCCAGCGATGGATTTTTTAGCTTTCGTTACAACCGGTTTTTGTCCTGAAATAACTTCAAGATCTTTAACTGCTGCTTCCATCAATTTGGAATTTTGAGTAGCATCTCCTACTCCCATATTGATAACGATTTTCTCTAATTTTGGAACTTCCATAACAGTCTTATAGTTATGTTTCTTTGTTAAACTTGGAATGATTTCTTTCAAGTATTTTTCTTTTAGGCGGTTCATAAATTACCCTCCTTCCAACTAGTCAAGCTTTTCGCTTGATTTTTTTGCAATTCTAATCTTTTTATTGTTTTTATCTTGACTTTTTCCGATTCTAGTAGGTTTTTTCGTCTTCGGATCAATTAACATAACGTTTGAAACATGGATAGGATGAGCGACTTCTTGAATTCCACCGCTTACTTGTCCGTTTCCTTTCATATGTTTTTTTACAATATTAGCACCTTCAACGATTACTGTGTTATCTTTCTTTAAGGTTTTGATAATTTTTCCTTCTTTACCTTTACTAGCTCCGGCGATTACTCTTACCTTATCTCCTACTTTTAAGTTCATAAATAATCTCCTTCCTTATAGCACTTCTTTAGCTAAAGATACTATTTTCATATAATCTGCATCACGAAGTTCACGTGCTACAGGTCCAAAGATACGAGTTCCAACAGGACTCTTATCATCTCTGATAATTACGCAAGCATTGTCGTCGAACTTAATGTAACTTCCGTCTTCACGTTTAACACCTTGTACGCTTCTAACGATGACGGCTTTTACCACTTTTCCTTTTTTAACTGTTCCATTAGGTGTGGCTTTCTTTATGGTTCCAACAACAACATCACCGATATTACCAAATTTTCTCTTGCTTCCACCCATGACGCGAATGACTAATAGTTCTTTCGCACCAGAGTTATCCGCTACTTTTAAACGGCTTTCTGTTTGTAACATAATTTATCCTCCTTCACCTAATTTAGATAATAACTGCTTCTTTAACAATCTCAGCTACATAGAAATGTTTCGTCTTAGAAATAGGTTTTGTTTCAACGATACGAACAACATCTCCCACTTTTGCTTTATTGGATTCGTCATGAGCAGCGTATTTCTTTGAATAACGAACACGTTTTCCATATTTAGGATCTTTTTTATAGGTTTCAACTAATACGGTAACGGTCTTTTCTCCTTTATCGCTTACAACCTTTCCAACAAGGTTTCTTGCTTCTCTTTTTTCCATTTTGCCCCTCCTACTTTTCGTTTAATTCACGTTCGCGAAGAACGGTTTTCATTCTTGCGACGGTGTGTCTTAACTCTCTAATTCTTGAAGGTTTTTCTAGATTACCCGTTGCTTGTTGGAAACGCAAATTGAATAATTCTTCTTTTGATTCTTTCAACTTTTGGTTGATTTGTTCAGTGGTTAGTTCTCTAATTTCCTTAACCTTCATTTTTTTCACCACCATTTTCAGATTCTCTCGTTATAAACTTTGTTTGAATTGGTAGTTTGTGAGCGGCTAATCTTAATGCTTCACGTGCAGTGGCTTCATCGACTCCTGCGATTTCAAACAAAATTTTTCCTTCTTTAACAACGGCAACCCATGCTTCTACGTTACCTTTACCTTTACCTTGACGAGTACCAACGGGTTTCTTAGTAATAGGCATATGAGGGAAAATATTGATCCATACTTTTCCTCCACGTTTCATGTAACGTGTCATAGCAACACGCGCTGCTTCGATTTGGTTTGCTGTGATCCAAGCTCCTTCTTTAGCAACTAGACCAAAGTCACCTTTATCTAATTTCGTGTTCCCTTTTGAATGTCCTTCATAAGGTAATCGGTGAACACGACGATATTTTGTTCTTGATGGTAATAACATCTTAATTACCTCCTTTAGCCTTTTTGCTAGGAAGAATTTCTCCTTTATATATCCATACTTTTACACCGATTTTTCCATAAGTCGTATCTGCTTCACTGGTTGCATAATCGATATCGGCTCTTAAAGTATGTAGTGGGGTAGTTCCTTCAGAATATCCTTCACTACGCGCAATATCGGCTCCATTTAATCTTCCAGACACTACCGTCTTAATTCCTTTTGCTCCTGCTTTCATGGCATTACGAATAGCTCTTTTTTGTGCCATTCTGAACGATGCTCTGTTTTCAATTTGGTTAGCAATGGAATCAGCAACGATTTGTGCATTTAAGTCTGGTTTCTTAATATCTACGATTGAGATTTGAACTTCTTCATCGATTTCTTTTTGAATGGTTTTCTTTAATTTGTCGATTTCTTCTCCACCACGACCAATGATAACTCCTGGTTTTGAAGTATGAACGATGATTTCAGTTCTTTTGTTGTTTCTTTCAACTTCTACTTTAGCAATTCCGGCATCCTTCATGTTCTTCTTAAAGAAGTCACGGATTTTAACATCGTTATTTAGATATTTCTTAAAATCCTTTTTGTCAGCATACCAACGAGATTCCCAAGTTTTGTTGATTCCGAGTCTCATTCCATTCGGATTTACTTTCTGACCCATCTATAGTTCCTCCTTTAGTCTCTACTAGCAACCGTAATAACGATGTGACTAGTTCTCTTATCTTTGTGTCCAATACGTCCACGGGAATCGAACATTCCTCTTTTCATTACCGGACCTGCATCTACTCTTGCCTCTTTAACATAAAGTGTATTTTCATCCATATTCATATTGTTTACGGCATTGGCAACAGCAGAATCTAATACTTTCTTAGTAAGACGTGCTGGTTTTTTATTCATATTCGATAAAATAATTAATGCATCACTTACATTCTTTCCACGAATTAAATCAACGACAAGGCGTGCTTTAATAGGTGAAACGCGAAGTGACTTAGCAATTGCTTTTGCTTCCATATTTCATTTCCTCCTATATTAATTAAGCTTTATTTTCGCCGTGTCCACCAAATTTACGTGTTAATGCAAATTCACCTAATTTGTGTCCAACCATATCTTCTGTTACATAAACCGGAATAAATTCTTTTCCATTATGTACGGCAAATGTATGTCCGATAAAATCAGGATAAATGGTTGAGCGACGTGACCAAGTCTTAATGACTTCTTTTTTTCCAGATTTATTTAATTCTTTTACCTTATTAAGTAATCGATCGAATACATAAGGTTTCTTTTTTAAACTTCTAGCCATGTTTCTTCATCCTTTCCTATTTACTATTACGACGACGTACGATAAATTTATCAGACATCTTGTTATTACGTGTTTTATATCCAAGAGCAGGTTTACCCCAAGGTGTAACTGGTGTTTTACGTCCAACAGGAGCACGACCTTCTCCACCACCATGTGGGTGGTCATTAGGGTTCATAACAGAACCACGAACGGTAGGTCTTATTCCCATATAACGTTTACGTCCTGCTTTTCCGATATTGACTAATTCATAGTCTTCGTTTCCAACTTCTCCAACGGTAGCCATGCAAGTTCCTAAAACTTTTCTTTGTTCACCAGATGCTAAACGAATCATAACGTAAGCACCTTCTCTACCTAGGATTTGAGCAGAACTTCCTGCACTTCTTGCAAGTTCTCCACCTTTTCCCGGACGAAGTTCGATGTTGTGAATAACAGTACCAACAGGGATGTTCATAATAGGAAGTGCATTTCCTACACGAATATCTACGCTTTGACCGCTTTCAACCATATCTCCTACTTTTAAGCCTTTAGGAGCAATGATATATCTCTTTTCTCCATCGACATAATTGATTAAAGCGATATTAGCCGTTCTATTCGGATCGTATTCTACACTGGCTACTTTACCAGGTATATCAAACTTATTACGTTTGAAATCGATAATACGATATTTACGTTTAACGGCTCCACCTTGATGTCTTACGGTAATTCTTCCTTGGTTATTACGTCCTGCGTTTTTCTTACGTGTTTCCGTAAGGCTTTTTAAAGGACGTGTCTTCGTAAGTTCAGAATAATCTAAAACGGTCATTCCTCTTTGACCCGGAGTATTGGGTTTCTTTACTTTAATTGCCATATTTAACCCTCCTTCTATAGATCAATAGATTGTCCGTCGGCTAATTTAACAATCGCTTTCTTAGTACGATTGGTTAAACCAGGATAACGTCCAACTCTTTTTTTCTTTGGTTTTACGTTGATAGTACGAATACTTTCAACTTTGACATTGAATAATTTTTCAATAGCCAATTTAATTTCGGTTTTGTTTGCTCTTACGTCTACTTTAAAAGTATAAGTTCCATTGTCTTGAGCAGCCATTCCACTTTTTTCAGTGATAACGGGTGCTTTAATGATTTCTAAATACTTGGTATCCATAAACTAGCACACCTCCTCAATGGTTTTTAGGGCTTCTTCAGTTACAACTAAATAGTCACAAGCCACTAAATCTAAGGAATTGATTTCGCTTGGTTCCATAAGCATTACATTTTGAAGGTTACGTGATGCTAAAATGGTATTTTCGTCTAATTCTTTAACAACGATTAAATCTTTTTTATCATCAATCTTTAAGTTTTGTAATACTTCAACTAATTCTTTGGTCTTTGGTGTTTTTAAAGTAAGATTGTCTAAAGCGATAATTCTTCCTTCTTTAGCAAGGGTCGTTAAAGCCGTTCTTAATGCTAAACGACGTTCTTTACGGTTTTGTTTTTTACTATAATCACGTGGTACTGGAGTTCCATATCTTCCTCCACCTACCCATTGAACAGCACGAATCGATCCTTGACGAGCATGACCTGTTCCTTTTTGACGCCATGGTTTTCTTCCACCACCGCTTACTTCACTACGATTCTTCGTACTATGGGTTCCTTGTCTTAATGATGCTCTTGCTAAAATAACGGCATCATATAAAACTTTATCATTTGGTTCGATTCCGAACACTTCTTCTTTTAAGTTAATGTCTTTAAGTTTTTCACCTTTCGTATTTAAAAGTTTTACCTTTTCCATCTTCATTTCCTCCTTTCATCACAATTCCACTTAGTCTCATTGCTTATTCGCTAACTTCTTGTGATGATTCTTCTTGTGCATCGGTTGATTCTTCGGTAGCTTCTTCTGTAACTTCTTCAGTTGTTTCTTCTTGAGATGCTACTTCAGTTTCTTCAGCAGTCTCTTCAGTAGCAGGTGCTACTTCTTCACTTGATGCTTCTTCCTGCTCAACTTCGTAAACCATAAGTTCTACTTTTGGATTTACTTTGTTTGGATTTTTAACTGCTGTACGAATGATGACTAAAGACTTCTTTGGACCTGGAACATTACCTTTAACTAAGATAACATTGTTTTCTAAATCAACGGCTACTACTTCAAGATTTTGTACCGTTCTCGTTTGATGACCCATGTGACCAGGTAATTTCTTACCTTTTAATACGTGCATTGGTAAAAGGGTTCCCATAGATCCCACACCTCTATGGTATTGTGATCCGTGTCCCATAGGACCTCTTGTTTGATTCCAACGTTTAATAACACCTTGGTATCCTTTACCTTTACTAACTCCTGTAACATCGACCATTTCCCCTTCTTGGAAGAGGCTTGCATCAAGTACTTGACCTAATGTATAGTCGCTTACATTTACTCCCCTAATTTCTCTTAAGAAGCGCTTAGGTTCTGTATTCGCTTTCTTTGTATGACCCATTTTAGGTTTATTACTAAGTTTTTCTCTTACCGTTCCAGTTCCTAATTGAATAGCTTCATAACCATCGTTTTCCATGGTTTTGATTTGAGTAACCACATTAGGTTCAACTTCGATAACGGTAACAGGAATTAATTTTCCGTT
>CANRHM010000007.1 GCA_947630415.1 uncultured Bacilli bacterium
AGAAATAAAATTGGATCCGGTAACCGTGCTGAAAAAATTCGTACTTATAACTATCCACAAAACCGTGTAACCGATCACCGTATTGGATTTACTAGTAACAATCTTGACCGTGTTATGAATGGTGACTTAGAAGACATTATTGAAGCCCTTATTACCGAAGACCAAAAATTACGTCTTGCTCAAACGGAAGAATAATTATGCGTGTTGAAGAATTAATTGTCTATGGCAAATCGAAGGTATCTTCTACCTATGCAAAAATGCTTTTAGCAGATCTCTTAGGGAAAAATGCTTTAGAACTCATCAATATTTTAGAGGATGAAGTAAGTCCTGAAATCGTAAAAAAGTATCAAGAAAAAATCGCTTTATTACAGAAACAAAAACCGATTCAGTACGTGATAGGGAATGTGAACTTTTATGGAAATACCTACCAAGTAAACGAACACGTGTTAATTCCTCGATTTGAAACGGAAGAATTGGTAGAAAACACATTAGCTTTTCTAGAAGAACATAGAGATTTAAAAAAGGTGATCGATTTAGGATGTGGAAGTGGAGTTATTGGAATAACTTTAAAAAAGAAGCGTCCTGATTTAGAAGTAACCCTTTTAGATATAAGTAAGGATGCCCTTGAAGTAGCTAAGGAAAACGCCAAGAATCTAAATGCCGATGTTACCTTTATAGAAAGTGATATGTGGGATAACGTAGAAGATCGTTTTGATGTCATTATCAGTAATCCTCCTTATATTAAAGAAGAGGAGGAAATCGATTCTTTAGTTAAAAATAATGAACCACATCTTGCTCTCTACGGAGGAAAAGATGGCCTGGATTTTTATAGGAAAATATTAAAAGATATTAAAAGTCATACAAAATCTTCTTTTCTCATTGCTTTTGAAATAGGTGAAAGTCAAAGAGAAGAACTTATTACTTTAGTAAAAGAAATTTTACCAAGTACTAAAATTACTGCAAAAAAAGATCTCCAAGATAGAGATCGTATGTTATTTATTTATTCCGAATTATAAGAAAATCTCTAGAAAAACTTTCTAGAGATTATTTTGTATAAGGACAAGGCCAACCATTAAATTCTGGTTTTAATGATAACCTTTTAGCTCTATTTTCTTTTCGTTCTTTGCTTGCTTTGTGTTTCTCAATATTATCCAAAGACCATTCTAAGTAACGTACTGCAGTATCATCATCAATATTGGGATGTGTTTCTTTAATTCTTGAATAAATTGCTTTACTTAATTCTAAATCACCATAAAAATCGGTAACCGTTCCATGAAAATAATCTGGATGAGTTAATATAAAATCATACATAATATCGTTATCGCGCTCTAATTTTAATAGCCAATTAATTTGATCACGTGGACCATCAATTCTAACATTAAGTACACTTTGATCTAAACCACATTTAATGCACCCATAAAAAGTATGATCTCCATCATAACTATTTTCTCTTAAGACGGTTTTTATCCATAGATGTTGACATGATTCATACCGATTGATTTTTAACTTCTGATATAAACTTTTTTCTTGTGTCTTTATACTATCCTTTTGCTTTTGTAATTCGAAATATTTTTTTACTTGTTCACTAGCTGCAAGCTCAGTAATTTGTTCTTGTACCGCTTTCATTTTTTCTGCTACCGCATTATATTGTTCTTGTATTGTTTCCATAAACCCTCCTTTGATGATTATATTATAACATTACCCTATAGACTTGTCCATTTGAATTTGTTATAATAGTACTAGAAAGGATAAGTTTATGAAAAAGATTTTACTTAGTATCGTTCTTCTTTTTAGTGCTTTCATGATAACAGGATGTATGGGAATAAATGAATTTAAAGATGTTTCTATCGAAATAAAAGAAGGGACTTTATCGGCTACAGGTGCTACCATTGTATTGACTAATCATTCGAATCAAGAATACACCTATGGAGAAGAGTATAAAATTGAGAAAAAGGAAGGTTTCTCATGGAAAGAATTAACTTGTGAAGATTGTTGGTTTAATTCTTATGCAAATATATTAGGAGCTAATGAAGAAGTAGAACTTGATTGTAATTTTGAGTCTTATTTTGGTAAATTAGAGAAAGGGACCTATAGATTAACAAAATCAGTAAGACAAGAGGATAATACAGAAAAAAATATTTCCGTAGAATTTGTAATTGATTAAGAGCAATGAATTATTGCTTTTTTCTTTTGTAAAAAATTAACAAAAAGTTGACATGGGGGGGGGTAGTTTTATAATAGAAATAGATAAATAATAGGGAAGTGGTTCCATGAAAGATAGAAGTAAGGTTTTATTTGGATTAGTAATGTTACTAATGCTCGTAGGTATCATCAGTTTTAGTTATGCTCTATTTACAACGAAAGTAGAAAAGAAAGGGGCTCTTAATATTGTGACAGGAGATGTATTTTGTCCAATGGAAATTGAAGGAGAAGGAAGTAATCAAATAACTTTAGGTTCGAATGAAGAAAAAGAAGTAGAAGTAACGATAAGAAATGATAGTTTGGTACCCATTCATTCAATCCTTACTTATTCGGCAAATGAGAATGTAGATGTTTTAGCTTCTTCTAGTAATGGAGAACCAGTAAATAAACAAAGTTTACCTGTAGGGGAAACAAGAACATATACTATAAAACTAATAAATTGGGGAACTAATACAGAGAATGTAACTATAAATGGAAGATGTGGATTAAGTAATAAAGATTTAGTGATTGCAACAGAAGAAAAAGAAATTACCATAAAACCGAATGATCCCCAATTGGTCGAGGGATTAATTCCAGTTATTTATGATGAAGAAAAAAGTTCGTGGGTCAAAGCAGATACAACTAAAACATGGTACAACTATAATAAACAAGAATGGGCAAATGCTGTTACCGTAGTAGAAACGACGACAGCAGAAAATGGTCATAACAGAGATGATTATATGAATGCAGATCCAGGGACACCTATATTAATGGACGATATTAACACTATGTGGGTATGGATACCAAGATATGAATACAATTACCAAAATATGATTAAGGAACAAGAAATTGATATTAAATTCGTAAGTTCAACTGTAACGAAATCAAATGATTCGGAAAATTATAAAGTACATCCAGCCTTTACATTTGGAGAAGAACAATTAGAAGGCTTCTGGTATGGAAAATTTGAAACTAGTAATGACGAAGAAAAATTTAAAGAAGGAGAATCCGATAATTCATCTTTAACTCCAATTATAAAACCTGGAGTAATATCGTGGAGATATGTACAGATAGTAAATATGTTTTATGCAGCATTCAATATGAAATCAGCAGCAAATGAATTAAAATATGGATTCAGTAGTAATGGAAGTATCGATACCCATATGAGTAAAAATAGTGAATGGGGAGCAGTAGCCTACTTATCCCAAAGTAAATATGGAAAATATGGAAATGATATGTATGAAGAGAATGACAAAGAAGTATACATCAATAACTGTGATCAATTTATTACTGGAGTAGCAGGAGATACAGCAAGTGCAGGTTGGAGTAGGGCTACTTGTACTAAAAATACTTATGAAACAGAAGCAGGTCAAAAGGCATCCACCACAGGAAATATTACAGGAATCTATGATATGAGTGGTAGTGCACAAGAATATGTCATGGGAGTATATACAGATGATGAAGGTAATCCAAGAAGTGGTTATGATGCTCAATCTAATTCAGGGTTTAATGGACAATTATCTGATGATACTAAATACACTTCAGGAACAAATTTTCCGGAAGAAAAATATTATGATTTATATACAACTACTTCTTCAGTAACTGCGTGTGAAAAAAGTGTATGTTATGGACATGCTTTATCAGAAACAGCAGGCTGGTATGGAGATTACTTCAGTTTTGTGAGGTCTTCAGCTCCATGGGGTTTTCGTGGAGATCTCTACGATCGAGGTAGTGGAACCGGGATCTTCCATTTTTATGGTGGTTCTGGAGAGGCAGGGAGGGGACTCTCCTTTCGTCTAGTACTTGCTCCAATTGAAAAATAGAATTTATATGTGAACTGTGTAAATCTAAAATTACACAGTTTTTACTTGTTTTCTAAAAGATATCTAAAATAGTTGGTTGTAGTATAAAAATGATTGAAAAAAAGAGGCTCTATCATAAAATATAGTTCTTGATTTAGGATATTCTCTATGATTTCAACTAAAAAGTCTTGATAAGAAGTGACTAGTTTTTTTATTTTTTCTTTAAGTTCATCCTTAGCATATGAATTAAATTTAGTAATAATCTTATGAAAATCATTTTCAAAAGAGTAAGCACGTTCTAAAATAGTTGACTGAGTTGGATCAGACAAACTTCGTATAAGTTTAGAAGCATCTCTTAAAAAGGTAGAAAAATAATATTCATAGTTCGAAATAAAGATAGGTCTTTTTCCACTTCGATTGATAAGTCTTTCTAAATCTGCTTGATATAGAAAAACTTCTTCCTTCATTTCTTTTAATAAACAAGGATAGGTATAGATAAAAAGAGGATGATCTTTTATTTTTTCTTTTAATAGAGTGATAGTATTTAGAAAATGAACTGTTAATTTGTACGCTTGCTGATTTAATATAGTTAATTTTTTTATTAATGAAGAGGTTATTTCAATAGAAGAAGTCTTTAACTCTAATTCTCTTTTTGTTAGAGTGGTATCTATTTTTATAGAAAATAAGTTAGTTGTTAATTCTTCTAAAGGTAAAGTAAATGGAGTTACTATAAGTTGATTTTTTAAAAAACATTCACTTATATTTCCTTGGGCAAGATCTAAAGATTTTTGTAAAAGTTTGGTTGCTTTCTTTTCTATTGCATTAAAAGAAGATTTCTCTATTTTTTGAGATGCTGGTAGAGATAAAATAATATGTATACAAAACTCTTTAATCGTTCGAAGATAAAACAAATGATTCTCTAATGATTGTTGTACCCACAGGGTATCGTCTTGCATGTTATCACCTAGTCTAAACTATGAATAAAAAGCCTAAAATAGAAGAATTTTGTCTATAAAAAATTGAATAAATAAAAAAGTTCTTTTTTCATCGTATAAAAAAAGAAATCCCTTTTCACTATGAAAATAGGAAAGGTGATTGTATGAAAAAAGTTCTTTTAATTCTAATTGTAATAGTTTCCATAATGGGACTATTTAAAGATAAAGTAGGAAAAGTGATTATTCCTCAAGAAGCCATTCGCTTTAGAGTCATTGCAAATAGTAATAAGGAAGAAGATCAAGCTTTAAAGATGAAAATAAGAGACGAGTTACAAGAGCAAATGACTAAAATTTTAGAGGGTACTAAGACCATTGATCAAGCAAGAAAGAAAATGGTAGAATCCTTATCGCTTTTCGATGAAGTAGTAAAAAAGGAAACTAAAAAAGTAGAAGAAGCCTACAAGTTAGATTATGGTATCCATTATTTTCCCAAGAAAGTATATAGAGGTGTAGAGTATCCTGAAGGAAATTACGAATCTTTAGTAGTAACTTTAGGAGATGGATTAGGTGATAATTGGTGGTGTGTTTTATTTCCTCCTTTATGCCTTTTAGAAGCCGAAGAGACTATGGATTCTACTGAAGTAGAGTATAAATTCTTCATTCAAGAATTCTTAGAAAACTTTAATAAATCGTAAATTGCTATCGTATGATAGGTTAGGTGATAATATTGTCTAATCTATTTGCGATTTTTTTAATGGGTATTGGTTTGTCGATGGATGCTTTTTCCCTTGCAATTCTTTATGGAACGTTGTCTTTATCTAAGAAAAAAATGGTTTCCTTATCAGCTTGTGTTGGTGTATTTCATTTTTTTATGCCTTTACTAGGTTATGCATGTGGAAAAACATTGTTACGGTTTATAAGCATTAATCCTCATGTATTAATGGGAGTTATCTTCTGCTTAATTGCTGTTCAAATGTTCTTTTCTTTATCTAAAGAGGAAGAACCAATTCTTTTAACCGGTTTTTTATCTCTTTGTCTTTTTGCTTTTACGGTTAGTATTGATAGTTTTTCGATTGGTATCGGCCTAAGTGGTTTTAATACCAATTTGTTAGTAGCGCCGCTTATCTTTTCGCTTACTTCATTTACCTTTACTTTGATAGGCTTAATTCTAGGCAAGAAAATCAATAAAATTGTAGGTAATATTTCTACCTTAATCGGAAGTATTCTCCTATTTGTTTTAGGTATCTATTATTTCCTAACTTAACTTTATTGTAAAAAAAAGAACAAAAAAACTTTTGCTCTTTTTTGATTCAATTAATTGCAACCACAGTTGCCTCTTGAACCATTGGTGTTATTACCCCAGAATAAGAAGATGATGACAAAAATGATGATAACAATCCAAAGCCAACTGCCTGAATTGTTATTGTCGTTGTAGTTGTAGCCCGGGGTATAAACTGGATATCCATATCCGTACATATTATCTACTTCTCCCTTCCCTATATTATATTTTATTCGTATGTTTTGCTCTATAGCAAAAACCTATTTCAAATTATTTTACAACAGCTAGACAACACAAGGCCTTCTTTTATTTGACTTCTAGAAGGCGTTATACTATGATTAATTTAGGTGATACTATGTTAGTAAATACATCCAAAATGTTAAAAGAAGCTAAAGTTAATCACTATGCTGTACCGCATTTTAATATCAACAATTTAGAGTGGACAAGATATCTTTTAGAAGTGGCCGAAGAGACGAATACTCCACTTATTTTAGGTGTTTCTGAAGGCGCTTGTAAATACATGGGTGGATTTGATGTCGTAACGGGTTTAGTAAAAAATTTAATAAGAGATTTAAATATTACGACCGATATTTGTTTGCATTTAGATCATGGATCTTCTTTTGAGGTATGTAAAAATGCCATCGATAGTGGATTTACCTCAGTTATGATTGATGGAAGCAAATATCCATTAGAAGAAAATATTCGCTTAACGAAACAAGTAGTCGATTATGCTAAACAATTTGATGTAACCGTG
This sequence comes from uncultured Bacilli bacterium, assembly GCA_947630415.1. Classification (GTDB taxonomy): domain Bacteria; phylum Bacillota_I; class Bacilli_A; order RF39; family UBA660; genus Faecenecus. The sequence goes on from CANRHM010000007.1 coordinate 6,952, forward strand.
GAAGGTGAAATTGGGGCTATTGGTGGAAGTGAAGATGGAGTAAGTAACGAATTACTCTATGCCAAGTTAGAAGATTGTATCAAGTTTTATCAAGAAACGAAAGTCGATTCGCTTGCTCCTGCTTTAGGAAGTGTACATGGTCTTTATAAAGGAGAACCAAAACTGGACTTTGTAACGATGGAACAAATAAGAGATGCTCTTCCTATTCCTTTAGTTCTACATGGAGGAACAGGGCTTCCGGACGACATTATTAGAAAAGCTATTTCTTGTGGCATAGCTAAAATCAATATCAACACCGAACTTCAAATTGCTTGGCATGAAGCCGTAATGCAATTTGTAAAAGATAATCCACTTAAGTACGATCCAAGAAAAGTGATTGGAAGTGGAGAAAGTGCCCTTAAAACGGCAGCAATTAATAAAATCCATTTATTTAGTGGAAAATAGGGACCAATTTCTATAAAAAAAATAAAATATAATAACGAATACGGGAGGTAGGAAATGAAAGCAATCAAAATCACGGGTGGAAAGACTCTTTCAGGTTCCATTCGTATTAGTGGTGCTAAAAATAGTGCGGTTGCCCTCATTCCAGCCGCTATATTAGCAAGCGACAAAGTAACTATTTGTAATGTTCCAGAAATTACCGATACCGATGCTTTGAGTGAGATCTTAACTTTTTTAGGAGCTAAAGTGCATCGGGCAAGTGAGAGTATGGTCATTGATCCAAGTACGATTGAAAACAAAGAAATTCCTGAAAACATTTCTAAAAAGTTACGAGCATCTTATTATTTTATGGGAGCTCTATTAGGAAAATATAAAAAAGTAAGTATGTATTTTCCAGGCGGTTGTTCTATTGGGAAACGTCCTATTAATCTCCACTTAAAAGGATTTGAAGCTTTAGGAGCAACGGTAACCAATGAGGGAGATCTTTATACCGTAGAAGCGGATGAATTAATTGGAGATGAGATATACTTAGATATTGCCTCGGTTGGTGCGACCATCAACATTATGTTAGCGGCCGTTCTTGCCAAAGGAAAGACGACGATTGAGAATGCCGCCAAAGAACCTGAAATCGTAAATGTAGCCACATTCTTAAACAATATGGGAGCAGACATCAAAGGAGCAGGTACTTCCAAAATTATCATTAAAGGTGTTAAAGAATTAAAAGGTTGTTTCCACGAAGTTATTCCAGACCGCATTGAGGCTGGAACCTATGCCATCATGGGTGCTTTATGTGGTTCTTATTTAAAAGTGGATAACATTATTCCCAAACACTTAGAAGCATTACTGTTAAAGTTTGATGAAATGGGAATCGATACCGAAGTAGGAGAAGATTACGTTATTGTAAGTAAACCGGATCAGTATAAACCTACGTCCATAAAAACCATGGTTTATCCAGGATTTCCTACCGATTTGCAACAACAGTTTACCGTTTTATTAACTCAAAGCAAAGGATCTTCTTCGGTAGAAGAAACCATTTTTGAAAATCGTTTTATGCATATTCCTCATTTAAATAATATGGGAGCAAATATTACCGTTAAAGATAGCAAAGCTTTAATTACAGGACCAACACCACTTAAAGGAACAAAAGTAGAAGCAACGGACTTAAGAGCAGGTGCAGCTCTAGTAATTGCAGCCCTTCTTGCAGAAGGTGAAACCTTGATCACCAATGCGGAACATATTTTAAGAGGATACGAGGAAATAGTAGAAAAATTGACAAATGTAGGTGCTAAAATAGAGATCGTTGAAATAGATTAAACTATGGATACGATACTCTTTTTTTATGGAGGCCTATAATGTTAAAAAAGTTTTTAAATCCAAAAGTAATTCTTATTCTTCTTATTTCCTTTATATTGGTTTTCTTTATTTATAAATCCTTAGGAGATGATCGAATTCAGTATGTTGCCTTAGGAGACTCTCTAGCAGCAGGACAAAATCCCTATGGAGAAATCAGTTTTGGCTATTCCGATTATCTTGCCAATTATTTAAATAAAAATAAGATGTTAAGAGATTATCTTAAAGAGTTTGCTCAAAGTGGTTATCGTACGAAAGATATATTAAATGATATTGAACTAGGGAAAACGGTTACCCATAACGATAGAGAAGTCAATATTAAAGAAGCTTTAAGAGAAGCCAATTTGATTACCATTTCCATTGGTGCCAATGACTTTTTAGGAGAACTAAATCTTCAAAACATAGAACAAAGCCTATCTTCTCTTACTAAGTTAAATTCTTTAGTAGACACCATTATGAATAATGTAGAACAAGTTTTAAAGTCCGTTCGTTTTTATGCCAAAGGAAAAGTTATTTTAGTAGGTTACTATAATCCACTTCCTGTTCTTTATAAATCGAATCCTAAAGAAGTAGATCAACTCTTTGCTTATGTAAAAGAAAAATACATGGAAGTTTGTTCTAAATACCAAGTAACTTATGTAGATATTTACGAATGCATGAAAAAAGACGCTTCCTATTTACCAAATCCTTTTGATATCCATCCTTCTAGTAAAGGATACGAAGCTATTGCGAATGAAATCATTGCTTCCCTTGAAAAAAACACTTAAAACGCTTGCATATCCTAAAAAACCTTGCTATAATAAGTTAGCAAATGAATTACTATGATGAAATTCATCATGGCGGAAGGAGAGATAAAAATGAAAAAGGGAATCCACCCAGAATACAAAGATGCTAAAGTAGTATGCGCTTGTGGAAATACGTTCATGACGAAATCTACAAAAGAAGAAATCGATGTCGAAGTTTGTTCAAAATGTCATCCTTTTTATACAGGAAAACAAAATAGAGCATCTAAGGCTGGTAAAGTCGATAAATTCAATAAGAAATATGGATTTGATAAAGAAGAAGCTGCGTAAGCAACCTCTTTTTTGTTTTTAAAAAAAAGTTTTTTCCAAAATACCAAAAGAAGAAAATATAGGATTTTGTATTATCTAGAATATAAAAACAAGATTTATATGTAAAGTAAAAATAATTAGAATCTTTTATAGGATTGAGACTGTTAAATATTTATGGTATAGTAAAGTCAAACAAAGGAGTGAAGGTATGAATAATAAATTAAATAACTTACTTAATGATTTTCTAAAAGAAAACGAAGTAGCAAGCAAAGAAGAACTGGACAAAAAACTACAAGAATTCATGATGAAATATAATATGGGTCTTTTACAGTATGAAAATACCTCATTAGATGATGCTTACGAATTATTAGACCAGGCCGAAAATGCAAAAAGTAAAAAAGAAGCGATTCGTCTTGCCCAAGAAGCTTATAAAAAAGATCCTGCTTGTTTTGATGCCATTATTTTCCTTTCTGATTTAGAAAATTCAAGATCAAAAAGAGATGCTCTTTTAGAAGAAGGATTAGAAAAAGAAAGAAAACGATTAGAACAACAAAACTTCTTTACAAAAGAAAACAAAGGAATATTTTATGGATTGTTTGAGACAAGACCTTATATGAGAGGACTTTATACGAAAGCCTACAATCTTGTTAAAGATGGAAAAATGAGACAAGCTATCGAAGTTTGTAAAGAAATTTTAAAGTTAAATGAAAATGATAATTTAGGAGCGCGTTATCTATTACTAGCTATTTATGCTTATCTTGAAGAAGAAAAAGATCTTCTAAAATTAGTTAAAAAATACGATGAAGAAAATCTTGAAATATTATTTCCATTACTTATACTTTATTACAAAAAAGGAGATACTTTAAAAGCAACGCAGTATGTAGAAGAAATTAATAAAGCGAATCCTCATGTTCTTAAATTATTTAAAGGTACTTTTAGAACCAATCACAATGAAACAGATTATTACAAAATAGGGGAAGCATCTGAAGTGATGATGTACTTAAATCAATATATTTTCTTATTTATAAGTACTCCTGGTATAGAAGAATTCTTTATTGAAAAATCAAAAAAGAAAAAATAATAAGAGAAACTAGAAAAGAAAGCTTGGTAGTTTTCTTTTTTTGTGGCTGTGATATAATAAAAGAAGAAAGAATGGAAGAAGGATTCAATATGAGAATAGGAATTGCTAGTGATCATCGAGGATTAAAACTTAAAACCAAATTATTAAAATATTTAAAGAAAAAAGGCTATGAAGCAATTGATTTTGGAACTACTTCTGAGAGTAAAGTCGATTATCCTCTTTTTGGTTTTCGTTTAGGAGAAGCGATTGCTGAAAAAGAAATCGATTATGGTATTGCCATATGTGGAACAGGAATTGGTATTTCTATTGCATGCAATAAAGTAAATGGCGTAAGATGTGCTAAAGTCGATAATGTGAAAGAAGCAAGATTAACTAGATGCGATAATGATGCTAATGTGTTAGCATTAAATGGAACAATGCCTACTTTTAAAGCCTTAGATATTGTAGATATGTTCTTTAAAACACCTTATTCAAACGAAGAAAGACATCAAAGAAGAATTGATGAGATTACCGAATACGAACAAAATAGAGAAAAAGATACATATGTAAATGAAACCCAAATTGAAGTATCGATTGAAGAGGAATAATCTATGAGCGTTAAATTTTTACTTTATTTAATTATGACTCCACTCGTTTTATGGAGTATGGATTCCTTAAATATCAATGCTCTTTTAAAAAAAAATCATGTTACTCAAGCACGTATTTTTTACTTTATTTTAGCGATGTGTATTATTTTTCTATTAACCAATTTCTTTTACGACGTTTTTGCATCCGCAAAAATAATATCTTAAAAGATGTATAAAAAAGAAATCTTTGACCAAACTCTTAATGAGGTGGAAAAAGATGAAAAAAAGACTAAAATTAAAAGCATTTGTTGTACCAACAATCTATACTTTAGCGATGGTAGCAATCGTGTTAAGTGCGTTCTTTATGGCAGATTCCATAGAGAATATGCAAGCGGATGAGGAAGATTTAACGTATGTATCGAATGTGGTAACAGAACAAGATGTGCCGGTTGTAAATACGGAAAAAACGATTATTCGTCCTTACCAAGATTCAGATGTTAAGGTAGCTCGTTACTTCTATGATAAAGATGCTGAACAAGCAAAACAACAAGAATCTCTTATCTACTATGAAAACACCTACATGCAAAATTCAGGTGCTGACTATACCTTAGATACGACTTTTGATGTGTTATCCATTCTAGATGGAACCGTTATCGAAGTCGAAGATACTGAACTACTTGGTAAAAGTGTCAAGATAAGACATGAAAACGACCTTATTAGTGTGTACCAATCGCTTAGTGAAGTTAGTGTCAAAAAAGACGATGTCGTAACACAAGGACAAGTGATTGGAAAAAGTGGTACCAGTGCTTTAAATGGTGATTTAGGTAATCACTTACATTTCGAACTTTACTATCAAGGCCAAGTCATAGATCCCGAAGCTAGTTACAATAAAAAAATGAGTGATTTATAGGCGGTAAGCCTTTTTTTCTTCATAAAACAAGTCTTCACTTTATATAGTTTAATAAGGTGATGAAATGAAGAAAAAGATGAAAGAGCGCATTCTAAACGAAGCTCTTTATATGAAAGAAACGAAAGAAACCGTAAGAGAAATTGCCAAGTATTACCATGTGAGTAAAAGTACGGTTCATAAAGATTTAAAGGAAAGATTAGGACTAATTGATAAAACGTTAGAACAAGAAATAAAACTTATTCTATTAAATCATAAAGAAGAAAGACATCTAAGAGGAGGAGAATCGACAAGGAAGAAATATTTATTGCAAAACTAAAGAAAAAGAAGGTGAAAGAATCGTGAAAGATATTGGAATTGATCTTGGAACAGCGAACGTTGTAATCTATGTAAAAGGACAAGGAATCGTCTTAAATGAACCCAGTGTAGTAGCGATTGATAGTGAAACAAAGAAAGTTTTAGCGGTGGGAAACGAAGCAAATGAAATGTTAGGAAGAACCCCTGGCAAAATCAAAGCCATAAGACCGATGAAAGATGGCGTTATTGCGGATTTTGAAGTGACGGGTGCGATGCTGGATCATTTTATTAAAAAGGCAATTGGCAAAAGACTCATTAAACCGCGCATTTTAATTTGTTGCCCATCGAACATTACACAAGTGGAAAAGACAGCCATTGTAGAAGCTGCTGAAAGAACGGGAGCTAGAAAAGTCTTTATCGAAGAAGAACCAAAAGTAGCGGCTATTGGAGCAGGACTCGATATTAGTAAACCAAGTGGTAATATGGTCATCGATATTGGAGGAGGTACCACCGATATTGCGGTTTTATCGTTAGGTGGAATCGTCAATAGTGAATCCATTCGTATAGCCGGAAACACGTTTGACTCCGATATTATTAAATACATTAAAGATAAACATAAAATGGTGATTGGAGACCGCACCGCCGAAGATATTAAAAAAGAAATTGGTTCGGTCTATAATAACGATAAAGAAGAACAGATGGAAGTGAAAGGAAGAGATGCCATCACAGGGCTTCCTAAAACGATTACCATTACGCAAGAAGAACTAGAACCTGCCTTAAAAGAAAATGCCATGAAACTAGTGCGTGCTGCCAAAGCAGCACTAGAACAAATTCCTCCCGAGTTATCCGCAGATATTGTGGATAAAGGAATTATCTTAACAGGAGGAGGGAGTCTCTTAGAAGGTTTTCCACAACTTTTCAAAGAAGAGTTGAATGTCCCAGTCTTTGTTGCCGATAGTCCTTTAACTTGCGTTGCTGAAGGAACAGGTGTTTTACTCGATCATTTAGAGTTATTAGAACATTAAACCTAAAAAATTAGGTTTTTTTCTTTTACAATAAAATAATTGATGCTATAATCTAGGTAACAAGTTTAAAGAGGTGCTGTTATGCTCGACCAAACAATTATTAATGTTTTAAAAATGGTACTTACAACCTTTTTAGTAAGTGCTCTTATTATGCCTATTATGAAAAAAGTGGCTCATCATATTGGAGCAATTGATGTTCCAAGAAGCGATGAAGGACAAAGGCATATTCATAAAAAACCGATTCCAAAACTTGGAGGCGTTGGAATTTTCTTAAGTTTCTTAGTAGGGTACATGATTTTTGGCGTTCATAGTGTCAAAATGAATGCCATCTTAATTGGTGGATTTATTATCATCTTAACAGGAATTATCGATGATATTCATGACTTACGTGCTTCTTATAAATTAATTGGACAAGTAGCAGCAGCCCTTGTTATTACATTCTATGGTGGTATTTTAATGGATAACTTAACAATTCTAGGTTTTCCACCTATTAACTTTGGTATATTTGCGTATCCCATCACTATTTTCTTTATTGTAGCGTGCGTCAACGTTATCAATTTGATTGATGGACTTGATGGTCTTAGTAGTGGAATTTCATCTATTTTCTATGTTACAACGGGAATTATTTGCTTGTATCAGAATCGTGCAGGAAGCTTAGAGATGATGTTAAGTTTTATCATGTTAGGGGCTACCTTAGGTTTTTTAATTCACAATTTTTATCCCGCTAAAATTTTTGCTGGTGATTGTTCCCAGTTCATGGGTTTTATGATTGCAATTATTTCGCTTTTAGGATTTAAGACTACCGCTTTTACCACCATCTTTATTCCATTATCTATTATTGCCATTCCTATTTTAGATACTCTTTTTGCTATTATTCGAAGACTCTTAAAAGGACAACCTCCTTTTCAAGCGGATAAGCAGCACCTTCATCACCAATTACTAGGTATGAATTTTTCACAACGCACAACCGTACTTATTATTTATGGTATTGATTTAATCTTTGCCGGAACAACCCTTCTTTATGTATTACACGATGCCACTATTGCAGGCGTTCTCTATGCTATTTTATTCGTTCTAATTATTTGGTTTGTGTTACATACTAGTATTATTACCGATAAAAGACCCCCTAAATTGAGTGAAGTAAAAGAAAAAATAAAGAAAAAAGAATCCTTACATAAATAGAAAGAAGGATTATATACATGTTAAATTTTATCATTTGTGATCATGACAAAGTCTATTTAAAACACATTAAGAAATTAATTGATAATTATATGATGAGTTCCGATATGGACTATGCCTGTTTTCCTTTTAGCAATTATAATGAATGTTTTATGGAACAACTAAATCAAGAAAAAGGTTTCAATATCTTTTTATTATCGATTGAACAAGATAATTTAGAAGGTTTAGAAAAAGCCCATTATATCCGTGAGGTAGCGGATGATTGGGTATCTGTCATTATCTTTATGAGTGCTAGTAACGAATATAAATTTGATACGATGACTAGACATCTTTATATTTTAGATTATCTCAATAAACTTGATCATTTCGATAAGAACTTACCTATTGCCTTGGATAAAGCAATAAAACATTATAATCAAAGACGTAAAGCTTTAAGTATTGAAACAAATCGTATCATTAAACAAATTGAGTATCGTCATATTGTTTATATAGAAAAAGAACCAGAATCCAAAATATGCAGGATTAGAACAACGTATGGAAATGAGTATGTGAATAAAACGATAAAATCCCTTGCGCAAGAATTAGAAAAAGATAGTAGTCGTTTTATGAAAGTAAATCAAAGTTTAATTGTAAATCTAGATCAAATTGATAACTTTGATATAAATGAAACAAAACTAACTTTTAAAAACAAAGAAGTAAGTTATTTAGTTTCTAGAAATTATAAAAAAGAACTGATTAGAAGACTAAAAGATAAAGCATAACCACTTAAAAATGGTTTTTTTTTGCAAAAAATGAAAAAAATTTAAAATTTTTTTGTCGAAACAGGTCGAAAAATACGACTATTATTCTGAAAAATGCCCAAAATTTACCAAATAAGGAAAATACTCCCAAAAATTATTTTGTTTGGTAAGATGTATGTGCGCACAAAAAAGGAGTGTTATACCATGGATAATACTAAAATATTTGAATTGAAAGAAGGAGGAAGTTCTGTGAGAGGTACAGTCAAGTGGTTTAATAACGAAAAAGGATATGGATTCATTGATAGTCCAGGAAAAGAAGATATTTTCGTTCATTATTCTGCCATAAAGACCGAAGGTTATAAAACTTTAGCTGAAGGACAAGAAGTAGAATTCAAACTATTAGAAACTTCAAAGGGATTGCAAGCAGTTAATGTAACACCTGTTAAAGAAACCGTAACTACCGCATAAAGGTGGTTATTTTTATTTACAAAAAAAAAAATATTTGTTATACTACTATTAGAATGCAATAGGAGGCTACTATGGAGAATGATGGTAAGAAGCTAATTAAACATAGTGTAGGGTCTTTATTGGTGTGTGTGTTATGTTTGACGCTAGCGATGATTGGTGGAAGTTACGCGTATATGACGGATTTAGTAACACATGATAATAATAGTAGTGATATTCAACTTTTATATGATGAAAGTGTAAATAAACAAGGAGACGTTATTACGTTAAATACAAACAATCCACTAAGTGATACTGATGGAATGATGGGAAAAAGTTATCAATTTTCTCTAAAAAACAAAAGTGATCAACCTAAAGGATACGAAATTCAAATTGTGAATGATACAGCCATGATTACATCGGATGGATGTGAAAATAATTTATTAGATTTATCTTATTTACGTTATAATGTCAATAATGAAGAAGCACACGATTTAATAGAGCAAGAAGAAAGCGGCTATACCGTTTATTATGGTATGCTAAATCCAAAAGAAACGAAAAATTTTGCCATTCATTTATGGGTAAAAGAGGATGCTAATCAAATAGTAGCAACGAATGCCCATTATCATGGAAGATTAATAGTAAAAGAAGTACAATAGAATAAAAAGAGAAAGGAAGTCATAATTATGGATGATATGGAAAAGGTAAAAAATCATATGAAGACAAGATTATCAATAATGATGCTTTCTTTTTTAGGTTTACTTTTGATTCTATCTGGAAGTAGTTATGCTTACTTTACTACTGTTCAAGAACAAGAAGGCACGAATGTTGTTAAAGCTGGAAATTTAGAATTAACGCTTGAAGATAATGGAAACTTATTAAGTTTATCCAATGCTTTCCCTGTATCGGATGAAGAAGGAGAAAGTCAAGATGGATACACTTTTACCATAAGAAATACAGGTACCTTACCTGCTAGTTATGAAGTTATGATTGTAAATGATGATAACTTAATCGAAGAAGATGGATGTGGTTCTAAATTACTATCGTATGCTAATTTAAGATATCAGTTAGATGGTGATGCTGCAAAAGATTTAAGCACCCAAGAAACAGAAGGAAATGTTGTTATTGCAACAGGGTCACTAAACGCTGATGCTAGTAAACAATATACAATTAAAATGTGGCTAAAAGATTCAAGTGGCAATGAAGTATTAGGAAAACATTTTCATGGTAAAATAGTGATTGAAGGAAGTCAGAAGACAGAAAACCCGATTCCAGAATATACCGATACAAGCGGAGCTAATGCTCCAGTATTAGTTGATGGAATGATACCAGTAGTCTATGATGAAGAACTAGAATCATGGGTAAAACAAGACGTAGCAAAGAGTTATGATTATTCAACTCAACATTGGGCAAATGCGGTAACAGTAACTGATGCTAAAAGATCAAATTATATAAGTGCTGAAGCCGGTGAAAAAATAGAAGAAGCAGATATCAATACGATGTGGGTATGGATACCAAGATATGAATATAAATATACAGAAATGTCACAAAGCCAAGAACTCGATATTAAATTTGTAAGTTCAGCTGTAACAGAATCAAGTGACACCGCAAATTATAAAGTCCATCCAGCATTTAGTTTTGGTGGAACAGAATTAGATGGATTTTGGTATGGAAAATTTGAAACAAGTAGTAAAGAATCGTGTACAGCGGCAACTGGTTCAGTAAATACTGCCTGTGATGTAGAAACGAATACACCACAAATCAAACCAGGAGTAACCTCATGGAGAGGAATAAGAGTATCAACAGCATTTACAGTATCGCAAAAAATGGCTAATAATACTACTGAATATGGATTCGATGGTAATGGTATAGATACTCATATGAGTAAGAATAGTGAATGGGGAGCTGTAGCATATCTATCACAAAGTAAGTATGGAAAATACCATGTAGATCAACAAGAAGTATATATCAATAACTGTTCAAGTTATACAACAGGAATAGCAGGAGCAACAGCAAGTGCAAATTCAGATTCAGCATGTACTAACACATATAATACTGAAGCAGGACAAAAAGCATCAACTACAGGAAATATCACAGGAGTATACGATATGAGTGGAGGAGCCTGGGAATATGTAATGGGCGCATTAGATGATGGAAATGGTAAGCCAAGAAGTGGTCAAAATGCATCATATAATTCAGGATTTAATGGAGCACTAAGTAGTGGTTCAGTATCTAATGGAAGAGATTTACCAAATGAAAAATATTATGATTTATATACAAGCACTACATCGAATCAAGCCTGTGATGGAGGAGTATGTTATGGACATGCCCTATCAGAGACCGCAGGATGGTACAGTGACTATGAGGATTTTGTAAGCTCTTCGAACCCGTGGTTTCCTCGCGGCGGCCTCTGTGACTTTAGTTCGGGTGCGGGTGTGTTCGGCTTCGACGACGCTAACGGTGGCGCGAGCGTCGGCGGCTCGTTCCGCCTAGTGCTCGTCAGCACAGGAGCGTAGCGACTCGCCCTTTCGCTTTTAACCGCGCTCGTCCTCTCTTTTACAAAGGACGAGCGCAAAAATTTATGACCTTATATGACCTTATATACTAAACCTAAGTTCGTTGATGAAATAAAGAAAAGATAAATACTCATATTATAAGATAAAAAGTAGTTTGAGTGAATTTAATGTAATTCATAAAAGTTTTAGATAAAGAATTATAATAAAAGTGATATGAATGTTGTTAAGAATACTATTATCTATGAAAGTTATTTAATATTATAGTAATAAAAAGACAGAGCTATGGTCGATGTAATTTCGAACTACTCTGTCTTAAATATTTAGTGTAATTCAATCAACTTAGCGAAGAACCAGTTTAGTATATAAGGTCATTTTTTGCTTTTTAGCTTTTCTCTTTAAGAGAAGGGCTTTATTTTGTAAAAAGTGTGATATGTGATTGATTTCTCTAGAGATTACTTGACGTTTGTGTTATTGCTCATATTTACATTTGTTCAGCACTATGTTATAATGTATGTACAAATGTAATGAGGTGTAAAAATGAGTAATGAAGAAAAAATTAAAAGTTTTTTAAAACAACATAATGGATACATAACGACTGCTGAGTTTATTTCATTGGGAATAGGAAGACATTTAATTCCAAATTTTATAAATATTGGTTTAATTAGAAAAGTAGCTCATGGGATATATATAGATAATTCGTTACTAGAAGATCCATATTATATTTTACAAAAAAAGAATCCTTATGCTATATTTTCATTTAACACGGCATTTCATATTTTAAATTTAACAAATAGAACTCCTCACGAAATAGATATTAGTATTCCAAGAGGAAAGAGAGTTAGAGGTAATTATAATGTTCATTATGTATCTGCTAATTTTTATGATATAGGTATCGTAACAGTTGCAAGCCCATCTGGAAATCCTATTAAAGTATATAATGCTGAAAGATGTATATGTGATATGTATAGAATCAATAGAGAATTTGATTTAGAATTACAAAATAGAATAATAGATTATTATTTTCACAGTAAAGAAAAAAATGTTGACAGGTTATTAGAATATGCAAAAACATTTGGTATATACGAAACAATAAATACAGTTGTGGAGTTAATGATGAAATGGTAAACAATTTTCAACAAAAAGCAAAAGAATTAGAGGAAAAATATAATATAAAGTATTATGAGACATTACAAAGATTTATGTTTGAAAGAGTATTAGAAAGAATTTCTGTTTCTCAATATAAAGATAATTTTATATTAAAAGGTGGTCTTTTGCTTTCAGTTATATTTGGGGTTGATAATAGAACAACAAAAGATATGGATACTACAATTAAAGGCATTGATATTTCAAAAGAGAAAATGGTTAAAATTTTAAATGAAATTTTATCCATTAAATTAGAAGATAATGTAAAATTTGATATTGTAGATGTAACGGACATTAGAGAAGAAGATGAATATGGTGGTAATAAATATTATATTGTTGGTAGAGTTAATAATACAAAGGTTAATTTAGAAATTGATATATCAACAGGTGATAAAATTACACCAAGAGAAATGAAGTTTAAATACAAGTTATTATTTGATGATCGAAGTATTACGATTAACACTTACAATCTAGAAACTTTATTATCGGAGAAGATAGAAACAGTTTTAAGACGAGGAAGATATAATAGTCGAATGAAGGATTTTTATGATATTCATTTATTTTTAACAAAATTAAAGTCTGACTTAAATATTGATATTTTAAAACAAGCGATTGATAATACATTTACAAAAAGAGATGCTTTTAGTTATTTAAATGATTATGAACAAATAATTGATTCTATTATTGATAATGAAAGAATTAAAGATTTATGGGCTTCATATTGCAAGAATAATTATTATGCAAGAAATATAGAAATTAATAATATATTATTGTTATTAAAAGATTTTATAAAAGAATTAAATTTAGAATTTGTTACTATATAAAATCATAAGTTTGGTGATGGTAAAAAACGGACACCTTAAACTTAATTATAAAAATATCTTTATTTTGTAAAAAGTGTGACATATGATTGATTTCTCTAGAGGAGGGCTTTTATTTTATATTAAAAATCTGTTGCAATTTAGATTTAATTGTTATATGATATAGGTGTAAAGTTTTACTTTAAGGAGGGACAAGATATGAAGATTACATCAGTCAACGTTCGTAAGATTGAAAAAGAAGGATCACGTATGAAAGGAATTGCATCTGTTCTATTAGATGACAGCTTTGCAGTTCATGATATTCGTATCATCGAAGGTGACAATGGATTATTCATCGCTATGCCAAGTCGTAAGACAGCAACAGGTGGATATAGAGATATTGCTCATCCAATTAATCCAGAAGTTCGTTCAATGTTTGAAGACGCTATTCTTGAAGCATATGAAAATGCTGAAGAACCAGCTGAAGCTGAAACGGAAGAAGAATAAGAATGTTAGGACAAGCTTAATGCTTGTCTTTTTTTCGGTTCTATTTATCTATTTATTGCATACCTTTTACTAGGAGGCAATCATATGGATAAAGAAAATCAAACCATACATAACTATAATCATGGAATTACTATTATAGAAAGAAAAAGTGCATTAATATCAGGTGTTAAAAAAATTGAAAGTTTTGATGACGAAGAATTCTTAATGGATACAGTCATGGGCATGTTAGTCGTTAAAGGAGAAGGACTAGAACTACTCAAGTTAGATACACTTCAGGGAAATGTATCTATCAAAGGGCTTATAAAATCACTTGCTTATATCGAAGAAGGTACCAAAAAAGACAAAGAAAATAGTATTATTAATCGCTTATTTAAATAATGCTTTTAGAAACACAAATACAATCAATGATCTATTCCTTTGTCTATGGACTCTTCTTTTCTTTTTTATTAAATCTAAATTATAGAATTCTTTTTTCTAGTAAAAAGATTATTCAAATACTTGGAAATCTTTTCTTTATAATAGATAATGTGTTTTTATACTTTATTCTTTTAAGATATATTAATAATGGAATGTTACATACTTATTTTTTAATTCTTTTAATACTAGGTTTTTATATAGGAAATTTTACAACTAAAAAGATACGTTATAAGAAATGGTTTTCTGGGTTTCGAAAGAATCAAAAATGATTCTTTTTTTCTTTACAATTATTTTTGTAAAATTATGAAAAGAATTGTCTATTGTATTGAAAAGATTTTTTTCTTTATACTATAATATATGTTAGAAAAGTGGGTGAAAATATGGCTAGGAAAAGAAGTCAAATTAAGACTAAAAGACGTCTTATCTTTTTAGTAAGTACTTCTTTAGTTATTGTTTTCACATTGCTTTTTACCATTGGTGGGTATTGGGTAGATATTATTTCTAAATATAAAGAAAAACAAGTATTAGAACAACAATTAGTTGATTTAAAAAATGAAGAAGCGGTTTTGAAAGTAGATGTAGAAAAATTACAAGATTCGGATTATATTGCAAGATATGCAAGAGAAAAATATCTTTATTCCAAAGAAGGAGAATTTATTATTAAAATTCCTGAATAAACAAGATGTGGGGGAAATTATGCAAGAGAAGGTATTAGCATTTTTAAATAAATATCATGTTACTGAAGAAGATTGTTTGGTAGTGGGTGTATCAGGAGGACCTGACTCACTTACGTTATTGGCGATACTTAAGGAGTTATCCAAAAAGATTCCTTATTCTTTAGTGTGTGCTCATGTTAATCATAACGTACGTAAAGTAAGTGCTAAAGAAAAGATTTTTGTAGAAGATTGGTGTAAAAAACATGATATTGTGTTCGAATCGATGACCATTGAAAAATATGGAGACGATAATTTCCATAACGAAGCAAGGAATTTGCGTTACCAATTTTTTGAAAGTTTAGTTCATAAATATCATGCGTCTTATTTAGTAACAGCTCATCATGGAGACGATTTGATGGAAACCATTTTGATGCGTATTGTAAGAGGTTCAACCCTTAAAGGTTATAGTGGTTTTAGTGAATATGTAAATATGGGCGATTATGCTATTTTAAGACCATTCATTTCTTTTACGAAAGAAGAAATCACCAAGTATGCAGTTAAAAATAAGATTCCGTATGTGATTGATAAATCGAATTTTAAAAGCAAATATACAAGGAATCGGTATCGTAAAGAAGTGCTTCCTTTTTTAAGAAAAGAAGATCCGTTAGTACATGAGAAGTTTCTAAAGTTTAGTCGTCTTTTAGGAGAATATAATGACTTTATTGATCGTGAAACGAAGAAAGCATTGTCTAAAGTATATCAAGATAATGTCTTATCGATTTCAAAATACGAAGAGTTAGAACCGTTGTTAAAGACCGAAGTCATTCATTCCATTTTAGAGCAAGTCTATCAAGATGATTTAATGCTTATTAATGATCGACATGTAAGTCTCATTAAAGAATTGATTGCATCCAGAAAGAGTAATGCCTTTATCTATTTACCGAATGAAGTAAAAGTCGTTAAGAGTTATGATGAAGTTCGCCTTATTGTGGAGACAGGAGAAGTCGCTAGTTACGAAATAGAACTGATTGATTATGCTTTTCTTCCAAATGGAAAACATTTGGAGTTTGTGAATGAATGTGAAGAAAATGATAATAATATTTGTAGATTAGATAGTAGTGAGATTAGTTTGCCTCTTTATGTTCGTACCAGGAAACATGGCGATAAGATGGAACTTTTGGGAACAAAAGGGCACCGTAAAATTAAAGATATTATGATCGATAAAAAAATTCCGATGGATGAACGAGAACTTTGGCCAGTAGTCATTGATTCGAAGGGCGTAATCGTGTGGTTACCAGGCCTTAAAAAAAGTAAATTTAATAAGACAAAACAAAGTAAGTGTGATATAATAATTAAATATTATTAAGCAAGGAGGAAAAAACATGAATCGTAAAACAGTAAAAAGAGGATTACTTCCTTATGTATTTTTACTTGTATTAATGTTAGGAGTCTTTTACTTTATTAATGTTTTAAATCAAAAAGTAAATGTCTTTACCTATGACGAATTGTTATCAAAATTACAAAGCGGAGAAGTTACAGAAGTTTTAGTAACGCCAAAAGAAAGAGCATTGGTTTACGAAGTAAGAGGATCATTAAGAAATTATCAAGAAAATGAATCATTCTATGCCAGAGTCCCTTTAAGTGATGAAGTTATGAAGACCATGCTTGATGCGTATCAAAATCATCCTTTCACTTTTGAAACCGAAGAGGATCCTGAATCAAGTTCTCTATTATTGATTCTAGTAAATGTAGTACCACTTCTATTATTAGGAGGAATATTTATCTTCTTCTTCACAAGACAAGTCAATAGTTCGAATAAATCCCTTGATTTTGGAAAGAGTAAAGCTCAATTAAGTAGTGACAAGAACAAAGTAACCTTTAACGACGTGGCAGGTCTTAAAGAAGAAAAAGAAGAAGTCAAAGAATTAATTGATTTCTTAAAGAATCCAAAACGTTTCCAAAAATTAGGAGCTAGAATTCCTAAAGGAGTCCTTTTAGTAGGTCCTCCTGGAACTGGTAAAACCTTACTTGCTCGTGCCGTGGCAGGAGAAGCCAATGTGCCTTTCTATTACATTAGTGGTTCAGACTTTGTAGAACTCTTTGTAGGTGTTGGTGCTAGTCGTGTAAGAGATATGTTTAAACAAGCTAAACACAATGCACCATGTTTAATCTTTATCGATGAAATTGATGCTGTTGGAAGACAACGTGGAACAGGACTTGGTGGAGGACACGATGAACGTGAACAAACCCTTAATCAATTATTAACCGAGATGGATGGTTTTGGTGCCAACGAAGGAATCATTGTTATTGCTGCTACCAACCGTGCAGATGTATTGGATCCAGCCCTTCTTCGTCCAGGACGTTTTGACCGTCAAGTAACGGTAGGACTTCCAGATGTAAGAGAACGTGAAGATATCTTAAAAGTACATGCTAGAAATAAAATATTAAGTCGTAATGTCGATCTTAAAAATATTGCCAAAAGGACCCCAGGCTTTAGTGGAGCAGATCTTGAAAACTTACTAAATGAAGCTGCTTTACTTGCCGTAAGAAGAAATAAAGAACAAATCACTTTAAGTGATATTGATGATGCAACCGACCGTGTTATTGCAGGTCCTGCTAAAACGAGTCGTAAATATACGGATCACGAAAAAGAATTAGTTGCTTATCATGAATCAGGACATG
>CANRHM010000008.1 GCA_947630415.1 uncultured Bacilli bacterium
TACATGCGGAATCTGAATTTGCACTTGCTGTTGCGCCTGCTATTCCTGTTGTAAAGCTTGAACAGTTATTGATATATACTTCTTCTTGATCTACATGGTATTTTCCATAAGCACTTTGTGATAAATAGGCTACTGCTCCCCATTCACTATTCTTACTCATGTGTGTATCTATTTCTTCACCATTAAATCCATATTCAGTTGCATAGTCAGTCTTCATTTTTTGAGATACTGTGAATGCTGTTGATACTCTTATTCCTCTCCATGAGGTTATTCCTGGTTTGATTTGTGGTGTATTCGTTTCTACATCACAGGCAGTATTTACTGAAAAATTTGCTGCGGTACATGATTCCTTACTACTTGTTTCAAACTTTCCATACCAGAATCCATCTAATTCTGTTCCACCAAAACTAAATGCTGGATGCACTTTATAATTTTCTGTATCACTTGATTCTGTTACAGATGAACTTACAAATTTAATATCGAGTTCTTGGCTTTGTGACATTTCTGTATATTTATATTCATATCTTGGTATCCATACCCACATTGTGTTGATATCTTCTGCAAGTATTTCTTCACCTGCTTCAGCACTTATATAATTTGCTCTTTTAGCATCAGTAACTGTTACTGCATTCGCCCATTCTTGACTACAATAATTGTACCAACTTCCATCACTATTGGTATTATCTGCTTTTACCCACGAATTTTTTCCTGTATCCCATTTTACTGGTATCATTCCTGTTACTAGTCTTGGTGCATTTGGTTGAGGTAATTCTTCACATGCTAATGTAGGCTCATAAGTTCCTGTTATTTTTGTTTCTCCTTCATTTAAGGTTAAATCTTTGTTACTTAATCCACATATTCCATTTAAGGTTACTACTTCAGGACTTGTTCCATTGTTCTTTAATTTCAAAGTATAGTTTAATGTTGCTCCCTTTGCTAAACTTTGTATTTCTATTACACTTTCATTATTACTTGCTGCTAATACTTCGATATTACTACTTCCACTATAGGTGATCATGGAATGGATATCTATTAAACTTTGATTCGTTAAAGTTACGGTTATTTCTTTTTCCTCATTTGCTTGTAATGTTATTTGATTATTCGTTAAATCATTACTTTGAAGAGGACAAGATAATTCTCCTACTGCAATGTTAAGAGCACCCCTCTTTTCTACTTTCGTTGTAAACAAAGCATAACTAAAACTAATGATACCTACAATCATTAGAGTTATTACTATGCTAAATAGAACTTTGGTTTTATCTTTCAACTTAAGCACCTCTTTCTATAGTATTTACTTTCCTATTCTTACTTATAACATAATTATAGAATTAGATGTTCTATTCGTCAAGAAAGTTCTTTAAAGATAAGATTAAAAAGTGACAAGTTTTTGCCACCTTTCTTCTAAGGCTTTTCTTTCGTTTTCCGATAGAGTATCTATTTCTTTTATCTCCATTCCGTCTTTGTTGAATACTTTAAGATCTGTTAAAGTTACTGAAATGGTACTTTCTAAAGATAAAGTATCTTTTAAGAAAGAGATGTTAATATTTAGATTGCTTTCATTTAAATCATCTTTTTCTTTATCGATGGTAGAATCTACACTATAAGGTAGATCAAGCCATGATGAATCTAAATGCATTAATATTTCTTTATCTTGAACTCGAATGGTTCCAGCTATATTTTGTTCATTATTTTTTGAACTACTAAAAGTATAATTTTCATTTTCTTTTACTAATTCGTAACGAGTGTTATCTTTTTTATTGGTAAGTGAAAAGACTTCTTTGTTTTCTAAACTCTGATAACTAAACGTATAATTATTTCTTTCTAATTCCATCAAAAGAATATGATTCATTCCTTTAATATAAAGATTGATTTTTTCCTCTTCTGATAAATTTAACGTGTATTTACGTACTCTTTCTTCTTTTCCATTTATTGAAAGTTTTTCATCTTTGTTAGTACTGGATTCAAACTTTTTTCCTTCTTTTAAAGATTTTATGAGATTTGATAAGGTTTCTTTATCTATGAAAAAATCCCTATTTATAGTCGTATGATAGTATACTTGATCGAGTTCAAAATAAAGATCTTTTTCTTGTTTCCATACCTTAAAAGAAATAGGTTCTGTTTCAAAAAGACTTTCTAATGGATTTGAAATAGTAGTATTGATTTCAATGGTCGAATCTTCGTTTAGAAGAGCAAGGTAAGGATTATCTAAGTCTTCTGTAATTTGATGTATACTTTTATTCATTTTAGAAAGATTGGTTATTAATAATTTACTAGGATCAGATAGAGAATAAATGACATAAAAGATTCCCATGCAGCCTATGATAGAGACTAAAACAATGATAAAAGCTAGTAAAGGATTGGGTTTTACTTTGGTATTGTTCATAGCATCTCCTATTTATCGATAAACATGATGTAGTATTCATCGAAGGTTAAATTATTTTCTTTCATGTAAGTGGCAATTTCTACTCCAACATAACGGAAATGCCATGCTTCATAACTGTATCCGGTAATATTTTCTTTTCCTTTAGGATAACGCAATATAAAACCGTATTCATGTGCATGTTCTGTTAACCATTTATATTCTTTGGTATTCGCAAAAACACTTGTTTCACTTTGGGCAATATCGATAACAAGGCCTGTCTGATGTTCTGAAAAACCAGGACGTGCAGCAATTTCATCGGCTCTTTTACTACCATATAATTTAACATAGTCGTTGTAGAGACTTTCTTGTTGTTGATATGTCCTATAGGAACTTCTTGCTTTCATCGTAAGTCCTTCTTTAGAAGCATCATCCACCATTTTAACGAAAGTTTCCTCAGCTACTCTTGCCATGTACTGATCTCCATTGATACAGTAACTACTTGGGATTTCGACTAAGTCATCAGGTACATAGTTTTCACTTAATTTACGATACTTATTGGCTAGTACATCGATTGAGAAATCATGAATTTCAATAGCATCTTCATAAAAGTCATGATCTAATCCAATATTGACTTGTACAACGGCATCTTGATCCATGGCAACGGTTTTTGCTTGATATTCTTTATAACGATCTAGGTAAGCTAATTTAGCATAATCGTATTTTAAATAACGAAGGGTGTTCGGTTGATAATCTTTTTCAAGGAAAGCAGTTATATCTTCATCGTTTCCCGTTTTTAAAATAGCATCAATTTCTTCAACACTATAGCCTTTGGCAAAAAGTTCATTAATATGTTTGGTAAATAGTTCTTGATCTTGATAGGAAACTTGAGCATAGATATCGATATTCTCTTTTTTAAAGTCTTTACTTGAAAGAGCTTTATCTAAGGCTTTATTGTCTTTATGTTTAGAGGCATAATCCTTTAAGCCTTGACTAAATATGACGTCTACTGCTTCTTTGGAATAACCATAGGACGCAATCTCATTTTTTTGCATTTGAACATAAGTAATAGGAACCACAATCAAAAGAAGAAGAGCACCCACTATTCCTAATAATTTCATTCCTTTTTTAGATAATTTCAATTTCTTTTTAACGGCCATAGACCCACCTCTATTCTCTCTTCGATTATAGCATAGATACGAAATCTTTTTCAACAATAGGATCATTATTTGTTATAATGAAAGTGGTGAGATGTATGAATACTTTTCCTTATAGTGATAGTAATAAACGTTACCACACTTTAGATTATTTTCATAAAAAGAAGTTTGCATCAAAGGTTTTTAAAGTTAGTTTAAACTTAGGTCTAACTTGTCCTAATAGAGATGGCACCAAAGGGTATGGCGGATGCATCTATTGTTCTAATTTAAGTGGCGACTTTGCCGGAGACAAAGAAGAAGATTTAAAGACCCAATTTGAAAGTGTAAAAAAGGTACTTTTGAAGAAATGGCCAAATAGTCTTTATATTGCTTATTTCCAAGCAGGAACCAATACCTATGCACCACTTCCCTTTTTAAAAGAACAGTTTGAGGAAGTTTTAACTTACGACAAAGTAGTAGGTCTTCATATTGCAACAAGACCTGATGCCATTAGTGAAGAGTGCATTGCCTATTTAAAAGAATTAAGTAAGAAAACGTATTTAGTCGTTGAACTAGGTCTACAATCTATGCATGAAAAAACAGCCAAGTTTATTAACCGTGGTCACGATCTTGCTTGTTTTGATGCGATGGTAAAACGTTTACGAAAAGAAAACATCAATGTTGTTGTCCATATTATTAATGGACTCCCTTATGAAACTAAAGAAGATATGCTTGAAACCGTTAAGTACTTAAATACGTTGGATATTCAAGGCATTAAAATTCACATGTTACACGTTTTAAAAAATACGCCGCTAGGATTACTATATCAAGCAAAACCTTTTCCTATTTTAACAAGAGAAGAATATGTCGATATTGTAGTCGATGAGTTAAGACTACTTCGTCCTGAAATAGTCATTCATCGTATTACAGGAGATCCTAAAGAAGAAGATTTAATTGAACCGAAATGGCTTATCAAAAAGTTCGGTGTCTTAAATGAAATCGATAAAGAAATGGTCAAAAGAGATTGCTATCAAGGAGATCAGTTATAAATTAAAAGAAATCGGTCATACTATCCTGTAGGAGGATTCTATTTATGCCGATTTATTTATTGTGTTTAGAAATCTTTTTTGCTAGAATCATCGATGTCTCTTTAGGTACTTTCCGAACCATTATTACGGTCAAAGGAAAATCTTTTTATGCCGCCATGATTGGTTTTTTTGAAGTCTTGGTTTGGTTTTTAGTTGTCAAAGAAGCACTTAATACAACGGAGACAGGTATTTGGATTGGGATTAGTTATGCTTTAGGGTTTGCTGCTGGAACTTATATTGGAAGTGTGCTATCACAAAAACTCATTAAAGGAAAACTTTCTGTTCAAGTCATTACGAGTAGTCATAATGAAAAATTAATTGAAGAAATACGTGCCCAAGGCTATGCTGTATCCGTCATGGATATTGATGGAAAAAACAAAGAAGAAGATAAATATATGTTATTTATCGAAATCGACGATTATCGACTCGAAGAATTACAAAAAATCATTCGTAAAAATGATAAAAAAGCCTTTTTAGTCGTAAATGAAACAAAGCTAGTGCAAAATGGATACTTTGTTAAAAAATAAAAACGCACTTGTAAATGGACAAATTCAATTACAGTGGTCTTATTTTAATATATTTTTCTACATTTTCTAATCGTGTAGTTACAAAATTTTAAACTTATTAATATTTATATTCGCTATGAATTTTCCTCTAATCTTTTCTCTATGTCCTCAATTCTTGGCAACGTATTTTCTAAGAACTCCGGTATTTCAGATAATATTTTATATTCACTTACGCCAATAGGTTTATTTATATCTTTTAAAGCTAGTTCTGCAGTTACTTTCTTTTTATCTTTGCAAAGTAATATTCCAAATGTTGGATTATCATTTTCATCTTTAACATATTTATCAATAGCACTTAAATAAAAATTCAATTTACCAGCATATTCTGGTCTAAACTCAGTTGTCTTCAATTCTATAACTACATAACTTCTAACTTTTAAATTATAAAACAATAAATCAATATAATAATCTTCATTTTCTATTTCTAAATGATATTGTCTTCCCACAAATGCAAATCCATTACCTAGTTCCAATAATAACTTAGTGATATTAGTAATTAATTCTCTTTCAATATCAAGTTCTTTTACATCCTTATCAGCAGTTATAAAATCGAAAATATAAGGGTCTTTTAACAATTCTTTTGCTTGTTCATTGTTAGGTGTTGGTAAAGTTTTATCAAAATTAGTAGTTTTATTTTCTAAAAGAGCTTGTCTTTCATATAATTTACTTGATATTTGATGAATTATAATTGGTCTTGGCCAACCATTATTGATTGATTCTATAATATACCAATTTCTTTGTTCTTTATCTTTTACTTGATCCATAATAGTTGTTATTGAAGTCCAAGGCAATTTTGCAACATCATGCTGCAAAAATTCATCATTATCAAATTCACTAGCAAACTTTTGCATATATCTTAAATTTCTTGCTGACATACCTTTAATGGTAGGAAACTCTATTTTTAAATCTTTTGCTAAAGTATCAATAAAAGATGTTCCCCATTTATTATTTTCCATTAATTTTAAACCAATATTATAATACATTAAAATTAAATCTTTATTTGCATTTTCAACTATTTTATTCCTAGTTGTTATTAAAGTCCTTTTAATATCATTTAGTACTTCAAAATATTTATCACTATTTTCTAACATAATAGCCTCCTTCACAAGTTTTTATTAATATAATTATACCATGAATACCAATAAATCTTATATTGACATTGCATTTTTATTAGGTGTTTCTCTATTTTCAGTCGGCTAATTTTTTATTTTTTAATTCAAATTTGTTCTAGTATTTTATAATAATTTATTCTTTCTACCAATAGGTTTATACTTACATTTACATTTCAAGCAAATTCCTAATAAAATAAAAATCCTAGACGAAACTAGGATTTCAACATAATGTCACTAATGCTAGTGACGTTATTATTTTATGTAAAAAAGGAAAATTTATACCTATTTTTTAATTGCAATTTTTATACATTTTTGGAGTGCCACTCCAATTTTGTATAAAATTTAAAAATGAAAAAAATATACTGTGCTAGTTTTTTTGCTTCTACCATATATTTTTTATTGACCAACACTTACTGTTTCTGGTAAAGTACTTCCTCCATCGATTACAAATTCACTTCCGGTAATATAACTCGATTCTTCACTTGCTAAGAAAGCAGCAAGTTCTCCTAGTTCATTAATTTTTCCAAGACGACCTAAAGGAATAGCGGAACTTATGGCATCGATTACACTATTAGGGTCTTCTTTATCGGTCATTTCGGCAATGTTTTGAACCATAGGTGTTTTAATATAACCGGGAAGAATCGCATTTACATTGATGTGATAAGGGGCGTATTCACGAGCCAAAGATTTTGTAAATCCAATTAAGGCGGCTTTCGAAGTAGCATAGGCCACTTCCCCAGGATCTGCCACCATTGGTCCAGTTACAGAGGATAAATTGATAATCTTTCCATAGTTATTTTCAACCATGTAAGGAAGAATGGCTTTTGTTACATTCCACGTACCAATAATATTGATATCAAAATGATAGTCACGTACTTCATCACTCATCGTAAGAAATGGTTCAAGTTTAGCAACGCCTGCATTATTCACTAAAATATCAATTCTTCCATAATTTTTAATGACATCGTTTACGGATTCTTCTACTTTGGCTTTATCACGAATATCGACTAGATATCCTTTAATGGGGTATCCTTTTTCTTTTAAAACTTCTTCTACTTCAAAAACACGTTCATTGTAATCTGCTACAATCACAGTTGCCCCATACTTTAAAAACATTTTGACAACACCTAAGCCATTTCCCATGGCTCCTCCAGTTACATAAGCAATTTTTCCATCTAATTTCATACTTTTCTCCTATAACATATTTTTCTTTTTTAAGATAACGGTGATAACTACCGCAATCAAAATCGATATTAAGGTTAAATAGATTGCCGATAAAGGATTCGTTCCTAGTGAACCAAAAGGTACATTCATTCCAAAGAACGAAAAAATCATCGTTGGAATCGATATTACAATGGTAATTGACGTTAAGAACTTCATCACATTATTTAAATTATTCGATATAACCGTAGCAAAAGCATCGGTCATACTACTTAAAATCTCTCGATACAATGAAGCCATTTCAATTCCTTGTCTATTTTCAATAATGGCATCTTCCAACAAATCCATATCGTCTTCAAATAAGGGAATCATGTTGCCTTTTGATAATTTTTCTAAAACTGCTTCATTTTCTCTTAATGACGTAGAAAAGTATACTAAACTTTTTTCAAGGGATAACATTTTGACTAAATCATGATTGGAAGTAGATGAGAACATTACATCTTCTGCTTCTTCCATCGTCTTGTTAATCTCTTTTAAGCAATGGATGTAGTAGGTTGAAACTTGATACAAAAGTTGAATGACAAAACGACTTTTATGATCGGTATAAAATCCTTTGATTTTTCCTTCTTGGAAATCTTTTATAAAAGAAAAATCTTGTTTTGATAACGTTAAAACATATTGATTTCTAACTAAAAGGATTCCTATAGGATTCGTCTTTACTTGGGATGATCCATGCTTCATATAGTGCCTTGGTACATCGATAATCACTAACTGTGCATCTTCTTCTTCATCGAGACGAGGTTGTTCTTCTTCGTCTAAAATCGATGTTAGTAGTTGAGCATCAATCGTAAGTTCTTTTGAAATGGTTTCAATTTCTTCTGGTGTTGGATCAGTTAAATGAATCCAAGATCCCTCCTCGATTTTCTTTAATTCTTTTATTTTTTTATCGTTTTCTAATTTTTTATAAATCTGTATCATATAAACACCTCGCATTCTAAAATTAGTATAAATCCAAAAAAAGATAAAAGCAATGCTTTTACCAGGTTATTGTTTTTTTAAAGGTGTAAATTCAATTTCTTGAATTCGTTTCCTTTTACGAGCTAAATAATTTTTTGTAACAACAAAAATATCGGCAATGGATAATAGGTCTGCTAAGATAGCCATCACTACAAAGAGCACATTTTGGGAAAGCACAAACGTATAACGAAGACCACTGATAATAGCAATCGACATAGGCCACATTTTAAGTTTTCCCAAAATAGTAGGGCACATGGCATCTCCTTCTAAAAAGGCACTTTTAATTTTCTTTTTCTTTTTTTGCTTAAATTTTCCATCTTCGATTTTATCGATAACCGTAATACTTGCTACCAAAAGATCTCTTATTAAGGTAGGAGCAAGAAGTAAAATACTTTGTATTGGAAAGAGCCCTGTTAAAAACAAAGTTAAAGCAAGACCCCAGTTAAAAATTTTATCCGCCACGGCATCAAGCGTTCCACCGAGTTCTGAAGAACAATGAAATTTTCTTGCAATAAAGCCATCGAGGGTATCTGTTAAGACGATTAAGGCCGCAAGTAACGGAAGAAACCAAGGCGAAGTTACTCCTCCAATCGATAGAGGTGTTAAACCTTTGGTTACCAAATAAAAAATAAGATAGATCGTTCCTAGAATACGTCCTAACGTAATGATATTCGGAACCGTTAAAATGTCTTTTTTAAAATCTTTTGTCGTTAATATTTCTTTTTTCATAAGGCTCCTTTCTTCTATTTTTTATCGTACGACTAGAATAAATGTATGTCAAGAAAAAAAGCCTTTTAGAAAGGCAATTTACAATAAAATTATTCTAATATTTGAAGGGACTCTTTATCTTTGTTTTTCTTAAAGATGGTAAGTTTTTCATTACTATCCATAATGACTAAAAGGAGATCGGCTAAGTCCTCGTACCCTTCGTTTTTTAGACGTGTCCTTAGCCACTTTTCTTCTTTTCCTAAAGCTTTTAAGTTATTCGTCATCACTTTTCCATCGATTACCAAATTAGCGCATAAGCCTTGATAAGCTGTTTTTATTTTGAGATCTTTTAAAGTCGCCGGTTGATACTTGCTCTTGAGTAAGAAACTAATCTTTCCATTGCCTTCCATTAAGGCATATTCCACTTGTGATAAATCAAAATGGCCATTAACTCTAGCCTCTTGTAATAAATCATTGATATCGAGTTTCGCTACTTTCATATTCTTCATGATGATTTCCCCATTTTGAATTAAAATTAAAGGACTTCCTATAAAGAAACGTCTAGCTTTAATACTTTTCATGGTAAGAATCGAAATTAAAAGTGCAATAACTGCATAAATGATGAGCGAAAAGACACCTTCAAAAAAATCGATTTTTTCGTTTAACGTCATTTCGGCCGCGATAGAACCAATCGTAATTCCTATGACATAATCAAATAGGTTCATCTGTCCTACTTGTTTTCTTCCCATTAACTTGGTAAGGAGAAACAAAACAATAATCGAAACAATTCCTTTTCCTAAAATAAAAAGATAACCTTCCATAGTATCACCTAAGGTTATCTTTCCCAAAACAAATTTTTCTATACTAAAAGAGTCCTGTTATTTTGTCATCAACGCAATCAATTTTTTCATAGTTAGGTACCTTTGGAAGTCCTGGCATAGCTAAGATATCGCCTAATAAGAAGGTAATAAAACCTGCTCCCAAGTAAGGAACAATATCGGTTACATGTAAAGTATAATCGGTAGGATTCCCTAGTTTTTTAGGGTCATCCGATAAAGAGTATTGTGTTTTAGATACACAAATTGGAAGCGTATTTTTATGAATGGAGTTTAGTAGAGCAATCTTGTCTATAGCCTCTTCACTATAGACAATATCCTTGGCATGGAAGATTTCTTTGGCAAGAACTTCTAATTTCTTGGTGATATCGATATTCTCTTCATAAAGATAAGTAAAGTGGGATTCTTTTTCTAGGGCATCTAGTACTTTGTTAGCAAGATCAAGAGATCCCTTTCCTCCTTCTTTAAAGCTATTGTTAATAGCAAAAGGAATATTTTTTTGAGTACAATAATTCTTTACTAATTCTATTTCTTCTAACGTATCCGTCTCATACTTGTTGAGAGTGACTACTAAAGGCACTTTAAATTTTAATAAATTTTGGATATGGGCTTCTAGATTGCAAAGTCCTTTTTCAAGTACAGTTAAGTCTTCTTTCATCAAGTTTTCATCCATACATCCACCATGAAGTTTAAGTGCTTTAATAGTAGCAATCAACACCATAGCATCTGGTTTTATATTTCCTATGCGGCATTTGATGCCACAAAACTTAGTTGCTCCTAAATCCGAACCAAAGCCTGCTTCCGTTACGACATAATCAGCAAGCTGTAGAGCCATGTTGGTAGCAATTAAACTGTTGCATCCATGCGCAATATTGGCAAAAGGACCTCCATGAATGAGAACAGGATTTCCTTCTAAGGTTTGTACCAAGTTTGGATGAATCGCCTCTTTTAATAAGGTCACCATTGCTCCACTTATGTGGAAATCTTTGGCATAAACTGGTTTTTTATCATAAGTATAACCTATTAAAATAGAATCAATTCTATTTCTTAAATCTTCTAAATCCTTAGCAAGGCAAAAAATCGTCATGATTTCGCTAGCCGCCGTAATCGTAAAGTGTTCTTTTCTTTTTACTTCTTTAGCACTCGATAAACCGATCTCAATACTTCGTAGAGCACGATCGTTCATATCAAGACATCTTGCAAAAGTAATGGAATCAGGATCTAGGTTTAAAGGATTGCCAAAATAAAGAGAATTGTCAATTGCTGCACATAACAAGTTATTGGCAGATGTTATAGCATGAAAGTCCCCATTAAAATGAAGATTGATATCTTCCATCGGAAGTACTTGACTATAGCCCCCACCGGTGGCTCCTCCTTTAAGACCAAATACAGGCCCTAGGGATGGTTCACGTAACACCGCTAAAGACTTTTTTCCAAGACGACATAGGGCATCATCTAAGCCAATAGTAACTGTCGTCTTCCCTTCCCCATATTTTGTAGGGGTAATGGCGGTTACCAAGATCAGTTTTCCTTTTTGCTTTTGTTCTATTTCCTTTTTTAAAACTTTGGCTTTGTACTTTCCATAAAGCGAAAGATCATCAATCGTTAATCCTATCTTTTTAGCTACCTCTGTAATCTCTTCCATCTTACTATTTTGGGCAATTTCGATATCGTTCAAAAGTATCATCTCCTTTCTCTATTATACAATAGATACCCTCAATTTATCTATTTTAAAAAAAAAATAAAAAAATTTAAAATACTTAACTTTCTCATATTTCATTAAAAAACGGTTTCGAATTTTCAATTTTCCTCTTAAGTGAAATCTTAAAAACCTTTTAAAATAAGGCTTTGAAAACTTAAAAAGTACGATTTGCAATTCAAAAAAGAAGGCATTATAGTAGGCGTTGTCCTTGCGCAAAATGGACAGAAAAGGAGAATTTATGAAAAAGAAATTAGTAGTAGTATTGATTCTGTTTTTATCTTTTTTATTCCCCGGAATGGTAAATGCCACGACGCATTTTCAAGATGGTGAATATATTGATAATCTTTATGTTAAAAAGATTAAAGCAGATGGCACAGGCAAATACCAACAAGCACGTTTCTTACAAAGAACTGATGGACAGTTTGCCTATTGTATTGAACCTTGGGAAGAAATTGATAAGGAAACTTCCTATAATGATGGAGTGGACATCCATTCTTTGGATGATGCAACACTAGAACAAATATCTTTAATTGCTTATTATGGTTATCAGTATAAGGATGATAAGTATGATCACCGAGCAGATAAGTGGTATTATTTTACACAAATACTGATTTGGAGAGAAATCGATAAAAATGCACAATTCTATTTTACCGATACACTAGACGGAAATAAAATTACCACCTATGACAGTTCTATGTCGGAAATACTCAATTTAGTAAAAAAGAATAAGAAGGTCCCTAATTTCCAAGTTACCACCGTCAATATTGGGTATGGAAAAAATTCCGATTTAGTCGATATTAATAATGTATTATCTTATTATCAAATAACTAAACAACCAACGAACGCTACGGCAAGTATTCAAGGTTCTATGCTTAGTATTCGAAATGCTACAATAGGAAATAGTTCTATCACCTTGCAAAGGAAGGATACCAAATATAAAAATGCCCCTTTACTTTACCGACATGACGAAAAACAAGACTTTTTAGTCGTCGGAAGTTTTAAACCTCAAACGGTTACTCTTAACCTTAATGTAATTGGAGGCGAAATCGTTTTAAAAAAGGTGGATCAAAGTACCCATCAGGGAACACCCCAAGGAGATGCCAGTCTTTTAGGAAGTGTTTTTGAAATCTACGATAGTGAGGATCATCTTGTACAACAAGTTACTTTAACCGATTCTACCGAAGCCGTAATATCAAACTTAAAAATGGGCAAATATAAGATTAAAGAAATTGAAGCCGGAACTGGTTATTTAAAAAATGAACAAGAAATTACCGTTGAAATCAATA
Source organism: uncultured Bacilli bacterium (assembly GCA_947630415.1). Classification (GTDB taxonomy): domain Bacteria; phylum Bacillota_I; class Bacilli_A; order RF39; family UBA660; genus Faecenecus. The sequence continues at coordinate 12,972 of CANRHM010000008.1, forward strand.
TGAATAACTATCGTAAAGAAGTTGTTTTTGAAAACCAAGTCATCGAAAATGAAATTATTCTTCAAAAATATTATGGTGCCAGTCATAAAGGATTTAAGGAAGAAGAAGGAATTACGTTTGAAATCTACAATCAAAAAGGAGAGAAAGTCAAAGAAGTAACAACGAACCAAGAAGGAAAGGCTATCTTTTCGCTTCCTTATGGTACCTATAATGTTAAGCAAAAGAATAGTAAATATAACTATGAAAAAGTAGAAGACTTTACCATCACGGTAAATGAAGAAGAAAAAACGCAAACGTTTACCAAGTATAATTATGAAAAATTTGGAAAAATAACCCTTCATAAAATCGATTTAGATACCAAAGAACGTATTCAAAATAATAAAGCCGTCTTTCGTTTAATTAATAAAGATACAAAAGAGACCATAGGAACTTATGAAACCAACAATGAAGGAAGTCTTACTATTGAACAACTTTCTTATGGCACGTATGAATTACAAGAAATAGAGGTTCCTGTTGGCTATGTTTTGAATACCACACCTTATACTTTTGTAATTGATGATGGGAACCGTAATCTCACCTATGATTTTACCAATAAGATTATTGAAAACGAAATAACCCTTATTAAGTACTATGGAACACCTCATAAAGGATTTGCTAAAGAAGAAGGTATTACATTCGAAATCTACAATCAAAAAGGAGAAAAAGTGAAAGAAGTCACAACCAATCAAAATGGAGAAGTCACTTTCACCCTTTCCTATGGCACTTATACGGTAAAACAGAAAAATGGAAAATATAACTATGAAAAGGTAGAAGACTTTACGATCACAGTAAGTGAAGAAGGCAAAACGCAAACCTTTACCAAGTATAATTACGAAAAACTAGGTAAAATTACGATTTATAAAGTAGATTTAGATACCAAAGAAAAAATCCAAAACAACAAGGCTAAATTCTATTTAATTAACAAAGATACACAAGAGGAACTAGGTATTTATGAAACCGATCTTGATGGACGTCTCGTTATTGATAAGCTTTCTTATGGAACCTATGAGTTAAAAGAAGTAGAACCCCCTACAGGATATGTCTTAAATACCACACCTTATGTTTTTAAAATCGATGATGATCATCGTGATATTACGTATCAGTTTGAAAATAAAATCATTGAAAATGTTATTACACTTACCAAATACTATGGTGCCAGTCACAAAGGATTTTATAGGGAAGAAGGTATCACTTTTCAAATCTTTAATGAACAAGGAAAATTAGTCAAAGAAGTTACCACTGACTACAATGGAGAGGCTACGTTTATTCTTTCTTATGGAACGTATATGGTAAAACAAAAGAATAGCAAGTACAACTATTACAAGATAGAGGATTTCAAAATTTCTGTAACAGAAAATGGAAAGCAACAGTTTTTTACTAAGTACAACTATGAAAAATTAGGTAAAATTACACTTCAAAAAATCGATTCAGATACCAAAGAGAAAATTAAAAACAATAAAACAACCTTTGTATTAATCAATCATTTAACTAAAAAAGAAATAGGTATTTATGAAACGGATGAAGAGGGACTACTTATTATCGATAAACTTTCTTATGGCACGTATGAACTATATGAAATGACGGCTCCAACTGGCTATGTTTTAAAAGAAGAACCCATTCTTTTCACTATTCAAGATGGAAAGCAAAATCTATCGTTCACTTTTGAAAATAAAAAAATCGAAAACAAAATCACAATACACAAATATTATGGAAATACTTTAAAAGGTTACTTAGACGAAGAAGGTATTACGTTTGAGATTTACGATTCCAAAGGAAATCTCATTAAAGAAGTCGTAACCAATCAACAAGGAATAGCTACCTTTTATTTGGAATACGGAACGTATTTGGTAAAACAAAAAAATACTAAACCTAACTACGAAAAGGTAAAGGATTTCCTTATTACTGTAGAAAAAAATAAAGTGGAGCAAGTCTTTGAAAAATATAATCAAGAGAAGTTAGGAACATTTACACTTTATAAAATCGATAAAGAGACAAAAAATGCTATAAAAGAGAATCTCGCCACCTTCTTGCTTATCAATCTTGATACCAAAGAAGAAATAGGGATCTATAAAACCGATTCAGAAGGTCTTTTAAAAATTGAATCACTTTCCTATGGACATTACCAACTAATCGAAATAGAAGCACCTCTAGGCTATACTTTAAATAATAAAGAAATCATTTTTACTATCGATGATGAACATAGGATAGTAGAACTTTCTTTTGAAAATGAAAAACAAATTGAAGTAGTAGTAGAAGTACCTAATACTGGAATTATAGAGGAGGAACATGTTCAAAAAAGGATTACTACTTTTGATGCTAGGAGTTTTGTTCATGAATATGAATTTTACGATCGAAAGAAAAGAAAACACCGTTACTAATGTAACATGGAATGGTGCTATTCCCTTCAAAGAAGAAAACAAAATTCCCCCTATTGCAACCTTAACTATTACTTCTATTGATTTTCAAAGAGACCTTTATCCCAAAGGAAGTAAAGAAAATGATTTAGAAAAAAATATTATCTTTTTAAAAGAATCGGATATGCCGGATCAAGATAAAGGAATGGTTCTTATTGCAGGACACTCTGGAGAAGGACCTAAAGCTTTCTTTCAAACGCTTGATAAAGTAAAAATAGATGATGAAATTGAACTTACTTATTTAAATCAAAATTACGCTTATCGACTGGTTAACCGGATTATTGAACAAAAAGTAGGATTCATTCGATTCTTTCGAAATCCCGATAAATCCTATCTTATTCTTACTACCTGTATGCCAAATGAAAAAGATAAACAACTCATTTTAGTAGCTGAAAAAAAGAACTAATTTTCGTTAGTTCTTTTGGTCTTTATGGTAAATTCATTCCCTTGATAATCAATTAAAACCGTATCATCTGGAACAATTTCGTTTTGAATTAATTTTTTTGATAGCAAGGTTTCAATCGTACGCGATACCAATCTTTTTAATGGACGTGCTCCATACGATTGATCATAGCCTTCTTCAAGTAAGACTTTTTTAGCAGTAGGAGAGAGTTCCAAATGAATATTTTGGTCAATCAAACGACTTTCCATATCTTTCATAATCTTATCTAGAATAAGGGATAAGTTTTCCTCCGTTAGATAATTAAAGACTATCACTTCATCGATACGGTTGATAAACTCTGGACGGAAATGGTGTTGCACTTCTTCTAATACTTTTTCTTTATGACCTTCTAAGATGTGTTCACTTCCTAAATTACTGGTCATAATGATAATCGTATTCTTAAAGTCAACACATCGTCCTTGTGAATCAGTCACACGTCCTTCGTCTAAGATTTGAAGTAATAAGTTTAAAACTTCAGGATGCGCTTTTTCCACTTCATCAAATAAAACAATACTGTAGGGATTTCTTCGAACAGCTTCGGTAAGTTGTCCTCCTTCGTCGTATCCGACATAACCTGGAGGAGAACCAATCAAACGAGAAACACTAAACTTTTCCATGTATTCACTCATATCAATTCGAATCATGTGTTTTTCATCATCAAACATTTCATAAGCAAGACTTCTTGCCACTTCGGTTTTACCAACACCCGTAGGTCCTAAGAATAAGAACGAACCAATAGGACGATTTGGATCTTTAATTCCACTTCGACTTCTTAAAATCGCATCACTTACTAGTTTTAAGGCTTCATCTTGTCCCATGACCCTTTTTCTTAAGTTATCTTCTAGGTGAAGCAATTTTTCTTTTTCACCACTCATTAATTTGGTAACCGGAATATGAGTCCATCTAGAAATAATACCCGCGATCGATTCCTCAGTCACCGTATCGCTTAAGATTTGATTTTTCTCTTGACTATTTAATGTTTCAAGTTCTTTTTCAATTTCAGGAATCACGCCATGGCGAAGTCTAGCGGCTTTTTCTAAGTCGTAATCATTTTCCGCTTTATCTAATTCAAACTGGGCATTCTCCAGTTCACTTTTCTTCTTCTTAATCTGCTCATAGATTTCTTTTTCATTTTCCCAAGCGCGTTTTAACTCTTCCTCTTTGCCTTTTTTAGCATTGAGTTCAAATTCAATTTCATCAAGTCGCTTTTTAGAAATGGCATCTTTTTCTTTTTTCAAGGCTTCTCTTTCTACTTCAAGACGCATAATGTCTCTTGTTAAAGTATCTAGAGAGGTTGGAACGGAATCCATTTGTACTCGAATAGTAGCACAAGCTTCATCGACCAAATCGATCGCTTTATCGGGTAAAAAACGATCGGTAATATAACGATTCGATAAAGTAGCTGCCGCAACTAAAGCACGGTCTAGAATACTAACTCCATGATGGATTTCAAAACGTTGTTTTAGTCCACGTAAAATGGTAATTGTATCTAGTACCGTAGGCTCTTCTACTTTGACTTTTTGGAAACGTCTTTCAAGTGCTCCATCTTTCTCAATATATTTACGATATTCATTTAAAGTAGTAGCACCAATGACATGAATTTCGCCACGAGCAAGTAAAGGTTTTAGGATGTTCGAGGTATCCATAGCCCCTTCCATGTTGTTAGATCCCACGATCATATGAATTTCATCGATGAAAAGAATAATTCCTCCATCGCTTTTCTTCACTTCATCTAGTACTTTTTTTAAACGTTCCTCAAATTCACCACGATATTTGGCACCAGCAATGAGAGAAGCCATATCGAGTTCAAAAATCATCCTATTTTTTAAGCTAGATGGTACATCGCCTTTTACAATACGAAGGGCAAGTCCTTCTACAATGGCTGTTTTACCGACGCCAGGTTCTCCGATTAAAACGGGATTATTCTTAGTTTTTCTTGATAAAACACGGGTAATGGAACGAATTTCTTCATCACGACCAATCACCGGATCAATCTTACCCATACGTGCTTGTTCTGTAATGTCACGTCCATACTTCGTTAATACAAATTCTTCTTGTTCTTCTTGATTAAACATCGTATCACCCTCTTTTCATTCTATATTATACGCTTATTTTAGCACTTGTCAACAAAGAGTGCTAATTTTATTTAAAAAAAAAGTTAACGCCTATAAAACGTTAACTATTTTATCTTTTTTATTTCTTCATAAACTCTTTTGCAGTTATTTCGATCGTTATACTGATAAAAAGATTCAATTCTTGTCAAATACTTCTTTTCTAATTTACAATCGTTTTTGATATAATGCATAATTTCCTTAACGGTGCTATCGTAATCGTATTTTACCGGTCCAAAACCATTGTCTTCGTAACTAAAATATCCCTCTTTATAGGAGTGCTTTTCAAAAAAGAATTTTCTATCAAATTGGGTATAGATGACTGGCTTTCTTAAGTAAGCAAAATCAAATGGTACACTGGAATAGTCACTTATTAACAAACTGGCCTTATTAAATATATCTTGATAATCCGCAAAGCCATGAACTACTTTAATTAAATCATTTTCTTCAAAATCACGATAATTCTCCATATGAGATGGGTGAATGACAAAGATTCCAGTATATCCTTTTGCTTTCATCTCTTTAAGTAATTCTTTATCATTAATGAGCTTATTATAAAACTGAAAATATTCGCTTTTGTTAAACATTGGATTATATAATCTTTTTCCCGTGGCAGCATCTGTTTTACCAGATAAATAATGTCGCCAAGTAGGCATAAAGGCAATTAGTTTTTGACTTTCATTGGATAAATTATCATATCTAGGAAGACCTGTAAGTTTTACCTCATTTGAAGTATAGCCATATCGGTCATTAAGTATTGAATCATATTCTTTCTTTGCGGACGTTACAAATAGACGAATATTTTTATCGTATATATTTAACCATCCAGAAATATCATCCTTTGTAATTCCATGTTGTAAGAACACAAACTTATAATTATATAAGTCATGATAATATTGACTATTACGATTAAAAGCATTGGTCACCCAAGCATCGGCTTGACTTGAAATAATCTTATCACTTAGTAAAAAATAAAGTTTATACTTGATCGAATTATAATCTAATATTTTACCTATTTTTTTCATTTTTAGATAATCTTTGGAGCTTTTCTCAATTACAAAATAAGGTTTTATCTTTTTATCCTTTTGATTCACAATATATTGAAACATGTGCATACCATTGTCGCTCGCAACATTGGCCCGATCCGATACTAACCATATTTCTTTTCTTTTAAATAGTTTTAAGAAACTATAGGCTAAGCGGAAAATCATTACCTTAAATTTTCTTTTTGTAAGTAAATCTATATACATTCTTAAAGAAAAACGCATCCGATTTAAAAAATGATTTTTTATTACTTTTATTTTGTTGTCGTGGTAATAGTATAGTTGATTCTTATAGACATAATAAGATTTAAACTTACTATCAATTTTAGCATTATTTCCTGTATTAAAATTTAATATTGCCGTATGTTTGTTTTTATATATAAATTCAAAATGAATGCTTTCTAAATTTTGAATCGGAACTGTTATATGGAATCCTTGATTGGTCATAAAAGGTTTGCCAAAGAATTTTTTTTCGCCATTATTGGTTTCTATTGTTTTTAATTCAATACGCTTTTTATTATTAATTACAATGTTTATTTTATAATCTTTTTTAGGTAGATAACAATTAACAAATCCAATTAAATCCAACTTATCTTCCTGAAAATTCATAGCATTTAGTTTAAGTAGATTTCTACTACTGAATGAAATCAAAGGTAATTCATGATATAAAAGAGCTTGCTCATCAAAAGTAAGATGATCAAAAACATTACATTGCTTAAACAATAAGGTCTGTATCATATATTCTGGAGCCATTCCACGTTGGCTTAAAATAATCTTTTCATCGATATCTTTAAATATTTCTTTTGTAATAGAAAGGTATTTATCGATCACTTCTTGAGAAATGTTATTTGGAATTGCTTCTCTCATACGATACTTATATTCGTACATAATAAAATACATAAGGTAAGGAAGCACATAACCGTATTTTTCTTTAGATAAACGAATTAAATACTGATGACACAAAGTAGGGGTCTTTAGATACCAATCTTCACTTTTATTTTTCGTCTGAAGAGCAGAATTATCAGACCATCTTTTACGATATAAATAGTTAGTCGATGCGATAAGACCTACTTTTTCTTTATTTAGAGCCATTTCTAACATAAAACAGGCATCTTCACTATATTTTAATTTTTCATTAAACTTTAATTTACTTTCTAATAAGGCAGAAGCTTTAATAATAGTACTAGGTCCATGTAACTGAATACAATCGAAATCTTTAAAAATATCAATTACTTTATCCCGATCAAATTTATAATTTAAAGGATGGTTCGCCGTAGATGCTTCAAATGTTTTTATTTTAACGCCTACCAAATCAATTTCATTGTAATGTGCTTCAAAAAATTTATATATTTTTTTGTAGGCATTTTTTTCCCACTTATCATCACTATCTAAAAAGTTAACGTATTTTCCTTCAATATATTGCATTCCTAAATTTCTGGCACTGGATACTCCACCATTTTCCTTTTTAATATAGAGAACATTATTAGGATACATTTCTTTGTATTTTAAACAAATCGCTTCAGAATTATCAGGAGAACCATCGTTTACTAAAATCATTTGAATATTTTTAATTCCAATTGTTTGATGAACCACCGATAGAATTGTTTCTTCCAAATAATCTTCTACATTATAGATGGGAATAATAACTGAAAATTTATATTTATAATCCTTTTTGGGTTTTGTTTTTACTTCCATGCTAACCTCTCTTACATTCACTAGAATATTACTTTCTTTGATTCTATCTTAACATAGAAATAAAGAAGGGTCAAATAACGAGAGTTTTCTAAATAGAGACATCTATTCTATCCAAAAGAAAAAGCACTTACTTCGTTGTAAGTACTTCTATAGCTTTGGTAAGAACTGGATCGTTGTTTTCAGGATCAAGTTCAAATTGATTATCGTTATCGATTTCGATATCCGGTTTTACACCGACTTCGTTCACCCAGTTACCAAGTGGTGTTAGCCATTTTTGAATGGTGTATTTTATTTGTGAACCGCTTGCTAATGAACGTTTCGTTTGTACCGTTCCTTTTCCGAACGTTGTTTTTCCAATTAAGGTGGCACCATATGATTCTTTTAAGGAAGAAGCAAGTATTTCAGAAGCTGAAGCACTTTCACCATTGATTAGCACTACTACAGGCAAATCAAAATCACTATTGCGCGTAGAATAAATAGGTTGCTTGATGCCTTTCGTCTCTAATTGATAAATAATCTTTCCTTTTGGAATAAATAGAGAAGCAATACTTTCAACAGACGATAAGTGTCCTCCCAAATTATCACGTACATCGATGATTAAACTATCGATTTCTTTGGTTTGTAAACGCAATAATTCTTGTTCAAATTGATTAAAGGTATTTTCTGCAAAGATATCAATCTTAATCATCCCTATTTTTTTGTCTTTTTTTTCTAATACTTCACCATGAACTGACTCAATATCTACTTTGCGACGAACCAAAGAGAAAGTTAACGTTTCTTCTTCACGTAATACCGTTAAAGTAACAGAACTACCTTCTTCCCCTTTTAACAAATTTGATATTTCGTCTAAAGTTTTTTCATTAATATTTTCATCATTCACTGCAACAACTTGATCGCCTACTTGAAGACCTGCATTCATTGCTGAACTATTTTCAAATAAAGAGTTGATAAATACACTACCATCGGTATACTTAATCACTTCAGCACCAATTCCAACATAAGAACCATTTACTTGTTGATTAAAATCATCGGTCTCTTCTTTTTCCATATAAGAAGTAAACGGATCTCCTAAATATTCAATCATTCCTGCAATGCCGGCTTCAGCCATTGCTTCTTCATCGATATCTTCGTAATAGTTTGCTTTTAATTCATCGTACACATTCATAAACTCTGCTAACTCTTCTGAAATAGGACTAGAAGAATTCATAAGTGGTACTATATTACCAGCATTATTCGCAATTACTACAAAGGCACCTAAAAAGCCTCCAAATACCAGTGTAATAATCATAATAATAACGACTTCTAAAAAGTTAAAGCCTGCTTTCTTTTCAACAACGATTTCTTTGACTTCTTCTTTAGGCTCTTTTTCTTCTATCTTTTTAACCGGCACTTTTCCCTTAGCCGTTACTTTTTTTGCATCTTTTTTAACTTCTTTTTTTGTATCTTTCTTTTCATCTTTTTTATCCATGTTACCACCTCTATATTGTCCATTAACATCATATCATATTTTTTCATGAAAAAAAAGAATGTTTCCATTCTTTTTCGACTCCTAAATGGCGCCCCAACTAGGACTTGAACCTAGGACCCCTTGATTAACAGTCAAGTGCTCTAACCAACTGAGCTATTGAGGCAAAATTTAAAAAAGACTATTTATACTATGAGAAAAAATAATCTTTTTTATACTTTTTAATCAGTATCAACTAAACCGTAAAGATACTTTTCAATTTCGTCTTTTCCTTCTAAGTATTTTGTAATCTTTCCTTTTTCAATATGAAGTAAGGTTGGACTCTTTACTTGTAGTTCCGAAAGTTTAGTTGCTTTTTTATTGGACTTTTCTTCATTACGATAAGCTTTATTGAATCCTTTATCTAAGTCAACATAGTAGATATTTTCTGATCCCGCTGAAGTCGTATAACTATCACTTGCTTGCATTAACAACGTAGTAACATCATCTGTATAGTCCATCAACATAACATAATATTTTTCATCTTGTTGATTAAAGATTTCTCCTGCAATGATTTCTTGATATTGAATTTCAGCAGGAGTACTTTCTCTTGTTGTATCCCATAATTTAATTTCTCCTTTTAGAATCGCACTGGTCAAATAAACCCCAAAGAATATAACGATAATAACAACTAGTAAGATAATGGCTTTTTTAGGTTCCATTTCTGAACTTGTTGCTTCTTCAAGTATTCTTTTTTCTTCTCTTTTTGCTTTTCTTGCACTTTTGGTTTTTGTTGTTGTTTTTTTCATTTTTTCCTCACCTATTTCCAATTGTATCATGATTTTCCAAAAAAATAAACATTTTCATGCTTATTTCGTCTCAAGTTCTTTTTAATCGATATATTCATAACTTAGTGCATTAGTGCTTGTAATGACACCTTTTCCAATTTCATCTTCTAGTGCTCTTCTTGTATTACCCACAATTTTACCACCACGTTTTGCTATTTCCAAATTCTCTTTTAACCCTTTTGGATTTTTCTCTTTAGCTATTTCTCTAGTTGCTATTTCACCTAAATCCGCAAGGGCCACTTCAACATCGGTCATATTATCTCTTAATGATTCCTTTCTAAGTCCTTTAAAAAATTTATATTGTTGTGCAGTCATACCAGACCATTCTTTATAAATTTCATTCATTAAAATAGCATATTCCTTATTTTCCGTTATTCCTCCATCTTGCCAAACATCAGTTAGTTGTTTTCTTCTCACAATTCCATCTAATCTGTCCTTAATCCACTTATCACTATATCCTCGCCTCCTGTAATAATCAACTGCTCGATTAATAGCAATTTCCGGATCAAACACTTCATCAACTCTCTCACCACTTAAATGAGCAAGCCATAATTTAAAAGGTTCTCTCTTTAGTCCAAAATGACACTATTATTTTTCTAAATCAATATGTAAATTTAATTCTTCTTCAGTTGGTAATTCCTTTAAAATTTCAGGTGGTAAATACTCTGATAATTCATATGAACTAACTCCAATAGGTTTATGTATATCTTTTAAAGCATATTCAACCGAAAATTTATCTTT
>CANRHM010000009.1 GCA_947630415.1 uncultured Bacilli bacterium
GCATTATAAACATCGCTTACTTCGGCTCTAGTCGGTCTTTTTTCTTCTTCCATCGACGCCAACATTTCGGTAGAGACTAATCCAATTTTGTTTGCTTGATGAACTTTCGCAATGACTTTCTTTTGAATACCTGGAAGTTTTTCAATTGGAAGTTCTACGCCTAAATCGCCTCTTGCAATCATGATGCCATCGGATAGTTCAATGATTTGATCTAAATCGTCTAAACAATATTCGTTTTCAATCTTCGTAATTAACTGAATATGGTCGTTATTGTTTTCAATCAATAAATCCGTTACTTCCAACACATCGTTTTTATTACGAACAAAAGATAAAGCAAGGAAATCGATATTTTCCTGTATGGCAAATAAAATATCTTCTTTGTTTCGTTCGTTTAAATAATCAAGCGAGTTAGATAGTTTTGGAATGTGGACGGTCTCATGACTATAGATAAGTCCTTCTTCTTCCACCATTCCTTTTAACGTAACGGTATTTTTCTCTTTGATTTTGACTTTCACTTTTCCACTATTGAAAAGGAGTATGTCCCCTACTTTGATATCTTTTAACAAATTGGGATAGAGTACCGTTATTTTTTCTTCGCTTCCTACAACAGATTCATTGGTAAGAATGATTTCACTTTTGGCTTTTAAAAAGACTTTTCCATTACTGATGGTACCTACTCTTACTTCAGGTCCTCTATTATCAAACATGATACCAATCGTCTTACCTAGTTCTTTTTCTAATTCATGAATCCTTTGAATCACATCATGACAAAAGGAATTAGCAAGTCTTCCTAGATCAAATCTTGCTACATCCATTCCTTTTAAAATCATATCACGAAGTACTTCGGTACTACTAGAACTGGGTCCTATACTGCAGACCACTTTCGTTTTCTTCATACGAGCCTCCTATTATTTACTTTAATTATAAAACAAAAAGAAAAAGAACACAAATAAAATAAAGGTTCTTTTTTCCATTTAACATTCATTTAATGCTTGTAATCTATTTTTAAAAGCATCTTCGATTAAATAGATATGGGTACAACTCATAAAACAGAAAACCGCGTTTTTATGTTTTAGAAGCGTATCTACTTCACTGATACTGATTTTGTGACCATTTTTTAATTTAGCAATAATGTTATCACTCGACACTCCTACAAAATCACTTGCTTTTTCACGGTCCGAATCAATATCCATGACATAGGCTACATCTGCTTTATCTAGAGCGATTACAAAATCGCTTTCTAATTCTTTGGTACGGGAATACGTGTTGGGAAGAAAGATCGCAACGATTTCCCGGTTTGGATATTTTTGTCTTGCAGCTTCTAGGGTTACTCTAATTTCGGTTGGATGATGCGCATAGTCGTCAATTATAATTTCCCCATTGATTTTTTCTTCTTTGAATCTTCTTTTAGCACCCTCAAAGGTTTCAAGAGAGGTGTGAATAATTTCTTTACTTACACCGTAGTAATTGGCAAGAATAAGGGCAGCCACACTATTTAGAACCATGTGACGTCCATATAACGGCGTATCAAAATGACCAAAGAAAGTATCTTTTTGATAGACATCAAACTTACTTCCTTGACTGGTTAGTTCTAGATTTTTAATGATGTAATCATTATCTTCGTTAAAACCATAGTAAATCGTTTGAAGATAGGTTTTAATTTTTCTTACATTTAAGTCGTCACCACACATGACCACTAACCCTTTGGCTTTATTGACAAACGTATTGAAGGTCGCAATAATATCTTCAATGCCGTTATAGCATTCGGTATGTTCAAGTTCGATATTCGTTAAAATGACGTTGGTGGGATGATACGCAAGAAACGTTTTTTGATACTCACAGGATTCAATGACAAATAGACGATTTTTCTTATCAGCAAAACCACTTCCATCCCCTACAAAGTAATTACAACCGATACTATTTCCTAAAATATGGGAAAGAAGTAGAGAAGTCGTTGTCTTGCCATGGGTACCACATACAGAAGTCGTCTCAAATAATGTCGTAAGATGTCCTAGAAGATCATTATAACCTTGAATTTCAAGACCTAAATTCTTAACTCTTTGTAACTCTTTGTGGTCACTTGGAACCGCCTTCGAAAAGGTTACAATCGTATCTTTTTCTAACGGTGCACTTCCATCGTAATAGATCGGAATATTTCTTTTTTTAAGACCTACTTCGGTATATTTCTCTTCTTTAGCATCGTCGTAGCCTACCACTTCATTTCCTAAATCATATAAGATTTGAGCTAACGTACTCATACCGGATCCTTTAATACCAATACAATAATACTTCATATCTTTACCTACCTTCTATCTACTATATTACCACAAAAAGAAAAAGAAGACTAATTTTCTTCTTTTGGTTGATTATTTTGATGTGCTGCTTTCTTTTTTTCACGGCAAGCTTTACATCTTTTTGGTTCATTCGTGAAACCTTTTTCATGATAAAAAGCTTGTTCACCTGCAGTGAAAACAAATTCTTCACCACAATCTACGCACGTGATTGTTTTGTCTTGAAATTCAGGCATTCTTTCTCCCTCCTTAATTAAAAATGTGGATCGTTATTTCTTAATCGTTTTTCTAATCTTTTTTGGAAGAAAGAGAAATCGGTTAAAATAGTATCCAGTGAATTATCACCATCCGTGTATTTTCTATCCATTACACAAGTATGATTATAACACATCTATTAAAACTTATGCAAGAGTGAGTTTTAAAAGAACTTTGTGTTATACTATTTATAAGAAAGAAGGAAAAAAGATGGCAAAAGAGTTGGATTGTTGTACCCTTTGTCCTAGAAATTGTAAAGTGAATCGCAATAAGGGTGAAAAAGGTTTTTGTGGGGCTGGAAATAAATTAAAGGTGGGAAGATGTGCACCCCACTTTTGGGAAGAACCTTGTATTTCAGGAACTAAGGGAAGTGGTACGATTTTCTTTTCCTACTGCAATTTGAAATGTATCTATTGCCAAAACTATGAATTATCCGAAGAAGCTAAAGGAAAAGAAATTACCATTACGCATTTTAGCGAACTTTGTTTAGAGCTCGAGAAAAAAGGATGCCATAATATTAATTTAGTTACCCCCACCCATTATGTGCCATTGATTATTAAAGGAATTAAGAAAGCAAGACGCATGGGTTTATCGATTCCTATTGTCTATAATACTTCAGGGTATGAGTCCAAAGAGACCATTGCTTCTTTAAAAGGAATCGTCGATATCTATCTTACGGATTTTAAATACTATTATGATTATCTAGGATTAGACTACTCTACTTGTCCTAATTATTTCGCTTATGCAAGTGAAGCCTTAGAAGAGATGTATAAACAAGTAGGAGATCCTATTTTTGATAAAGATGGAATTCTTCAAAAAGGAATTATTGTAAGACATTTGATTCTACCGGGGCACACTTTTGATTCTAAGAAAGTTTTAGAGTATCTCTATAACACGTATCAAGACCATATATTTATTTCCATTATGAATCAATATACGGTCGTAAGAACTTGTAAGTATCCCGCACTAAATCGATCGATTACCAAGGAAGAATACAATGAAGTCGTTAATTATGCTGTCAACTTAGGCATAAAAAATGGTTTCATCCAAGAAGATGAAACCGATAAGACCAGTTTTATTCCTAGTTTTAATGGAGAAGGTGTTTAGTCCTTCTTTTTTGTATCTGTTATTTCAAGTGAAGAACGGTAACGAATAAGAATCGATGTTAAGAGAAAAAGAACAAGTGGTATCCAAAGAGATACTTTTTTAAATAAGGATAGAACCGATAATACAATAACCGAAAGTGATAAAAGCATAATCAAAATACGTAAGATTTTTCTTATCTTATAGTTTTTATAGTGAATATCTAAAATATTATCTTTTTTCATCTTTGACTCCTTTTAATATATTTTTAAATGCGGTAGGAAGTGAATATTTTTCTTTTTCGTCTAGATGCATCCATATTCCATCGTTTTTTTCTTTTAAAGTGACAATATAACTTGCTAAATCCCATTCTAGATGACTAAAAATGTGCTTGATAGCAGGTCCTTTTTGAAGAGCTTTGATTTGGTAATTTTCATCTTCCAAATAGGCTTTCGCTTCTTTTTTTGATAAATGACCTAAGACGTTAGGAAGTTCATAAAGGGATGCAAGAAGTCCTTTTTCATCTCTTTTTTGAAGTAATACTTGATCTTGATAGGTAAGTACAAAAACCGTTCTTTTTTCTTTTCGTTTGGTTGTTTTACTACTTTTAACGGGAAGAAGATCTTGTTTTCCTTCTTTATAAGCAAGACAAGCATCTTTTAAAGGACAAACGTCACATTTAGGTGTCGTATTGGGCAAACAAATAAGAGCACCTAGTTCCATCAAGGCTTGATTGAAATCCCTTACCCGGTCGGGAAGAAGTGGAATGATTTCATTCTTTATTTTCTCTTTGGTTTCTTCTTTCGCAATATCGGAGTAATCAAGGGTTAATCTTGTAATTACACGTAAAACATTCCCATCGACGCAAGGAATTTTTTGATTATAAGCAATGGAGAGAATGGCTCCAGCCGTATAAGCACCGATTCCTGGTAACTTGGTGATTTCTTCGTAAGAATTTGGAATAATACCATGGTAATCACGCACTACGATTTCAGCCATCTTCTTCATGTTTCTTGCTCTATTGTAATAGCCTAGTCCTTCCCATAATTTTAATAAGGTATCCATATCGACATTTGCTAAATCTTGAATAGTAGGAAGTCTTTTCATAAAACGATTGAAGTAGTCAATAGCTTGGTCTACTCTAGTC
Source organism: uncultured Bacilli bacterium (assembly GCA_947630415.1). GTDB lineage: Bacteria > Bacillota_I > Bacilli_A > RF39 > UBA660 > Faecenecus. The sequence continues at coordinate 4,777 of CANRHM010000009.1, forward strand.
TGTTGTAACATGATTTCAGAAACCCAGGTCTTGTAGGGATGAATTTCTTCTCGCCAAGGAAGAATTCGCTTGTTTTGATCGTACCAAGCTAAAAGTGGCATAACGATATTTTCTTTGTTCACGCTATTTCCTTCCTTCTATTAAATATTGTCTATAAATTTGAATTAAGGCGTCTATCGTATAGTTTCCTTTATTACTAGCACTAGTTGAGGGAAGATAAGTTGCTTCCATCTTAGTAATTGGATAAAGATAAGTATAATAAAGATTATAGGCCTTCTTCCCGGTTGTAAAAATCTTTTCAATGGAAGTTTTCTTTAGGAGTGATTTAATATCGACCGGTTCTACTTCTTTGATACTTTCATCTTTACTTCCTGTAATCACACAACTTTGAACGACATCCCATAAAGCAATTTTTTCATTTGTTAATAATTGTTTTTTGTCTTCTAATGTGGATATGGGAGCATTATAAAGACTCCCTAGGATCGTCCAAAAGCGATTACTTTTGTGCATGTAATAAAAGTTTGCTTCTCTAGACTTTACCGAAGGAAAACTGCCTAAAATTAAAATCTTACTATCTTTTCGATAGAAAGCAGGAAAACTGTGGATAACTTTTTCTTCTTTCATGCTTTTCTCCCTAGAAAAAAAGAAAGGAGTTCTTTCTTTCGTTTTTATTTATTTTTTTTAGTATTCTTTTTTGTATTTTTCTTTTTTGGTTTTTCATCTACAATTTCTGCATCTTTTACATCTTCATCCGCACTACTCAAAGCACGGTCGATTGCATTTTCTGCTTCATTGACAGCGCCTGCAAAATCACGTACTCGTTTTTTAAGAAGGAAGGCATTGACTAGGTCGACCACGGCATAGAAAGCAATGATACCTCCTAAGATTTGAGTAATAACTTCCATTCCTCTAAACGGATTAAAGATGAAGAGAATTCCACAAATAAGGGTTAAAATGGCAAGGATTAACGTTGGAAGTCCACTTTCTTTGTTGTATTGACGAATCGTTAAGGCATATTGAATTTTAGTTACACTATTGATGACCATCCAAATACCTAAAACCAAAGGTAAAATACTAGCAATCGCTTTGGTATTAATCATTAATAGAGATCCTGCAATTAAACAAATAACACCATAGATTAAATCGAATGTAAAATAGTTTCGCATGACTTCGTTTTTACTATTTTGAAAATAACGAATAAAAGCAAAAACTCCCGCTACAATGATACCAATTCCAATAATCATCGAAATAGCGGTTAAAATCTCGGTTGGATAAGTCATTAGTAAAATACCAATCACAATCAAGGCAATCGAAGTTAGTAAACTATTCCACCAAACTTTGTTAAATTCATTTTTTAATTCTTTCATTTTTTATCAGCTCCATCTATTACTATTAAACCACAAATAGCTTGTTTTGTAAATCTTACTTTTTGACTTTTTGGTAACCGGTTGTAATCTTATCGGATGCCAGTTCTAAGCGTTCAATAGCACTATCTAGATAACTACTTACTTCTGGGTTTACACCTTTTGCTAAGTTCATTCGCTCAATCGCATATGTTAAATCTTTATGAACTCCTTCTTCCCTTCTTGGATTGTTTTCTAATTGTTCATTTGCCATCAATTCTAAAAAGAACATATCTTCTCTTACCGCACAATCTAAGAATTTTATAACCATTTCATAAGGAAGACAAGATAATAGACAGTATTTTGAAATTAAAACATTTTGCTCTCTTGCTATACGCCACTCGACTGGTAATATTTGAAACCAAAGAGGATCCCCTATTACAAAATTCCGATCTTTTTGCTTTAATTTACAAGTAGGTGAAAAATTGTTCGTCATACGAATATATTTTTGGTTGTTCCATTCATAAACTAACTTGCGATTAATTCCTTTGGAGGTAAGTGTATGAAAAGCTTGTCCTAAGATAGGTAACTTTTTATTTTGATAGGCTTCTTCTAAAAGCATTCCTTCCCTTCTTGTTACTAATCTTTGAGGATACTCTCCTATCATGACGGAAGTTATATCTTTGTTATACGCATCTATATCTTCGATATCCATAACAAGGGGAAATCCACATCCGACATGCGAATGGGAAGAATAAGCGCCATTACAATAGCTTATATACGATATTCTTAAATCAGTATCGATCACGGCATCTTTCAATAAATAATTTACATAATTTTCATTGCGATGAGGTTTAAATAAAACGGATGCAAAATCAGTGAAAGCTGTACATAAATAGGTCTTTTGCTCGTTGTTTGAAAAAGAAGATAGTTCTTTGGTATCCAAAAGTCTTAAATTATATTCCATAAATATACACTCCTTATTTTATTTTCTGATAACTATTTTTGATTTTATAAGCTACTTGATCGGTTCTTTCAAGCGCTGGATACAATAAGTCTTTTAATTCAGGACTTGCTCCATAGGATAGTTTTAAACGTTCTTTAATAAAGGCTAAATCTTCATCTATCGAAGATGCTCTTTTTTCTAATTCTTCACTTTTAGCTTCTTCTAGAATGAGGGAGGCAAACATATCGTTGGTCATAGAAGTAGGTACAAAAGAAAGTGCTTGTTTGGGAGAAAATCCAGAGGCAAGACCATAACGAGAAACTAATAACTTTCTTTTTTGATCTACGATCCACTCGACGGGACTTACTTTATACCAAACAGGACTTTTCCAATCGACCACAAAATCATTATAGGCTTTGTTAGTCATAAACATATTAAAAGGAAGTGTAGAACGAATATATTTTTCTCCTTGAAAATAATAGACAACTGCTCTATTCAACTTTGTATTTTGATCATCCCTACTTTGATTGAGCTCTGGCGTTGCATACGAAAAACCAGTTGCTTCCAAACGATGATTTTGATAGTGTTCTTCTAGCAAATACGAAGTATAAGTAGAGACTCTTTCTTGGGGATACTCTCCTAACATAATAGTCTCAGGAATATTTTTTAACTGCTCTAAATCAGGATCATCAAGGCAAGGCAACACCACACGTTTTTTCTTAGTGTAATCTAGAAATTGGCTCTTGGTAGAATAGGCCATGCCTTCATTTAACAGGATTGTAAAATCATCTTCATCTATAATATCTCTAGACATATAATATGCATAGGATGATATTTTCCATTTTCTTTTAGATAGCACCGACATCTCATCGGCATTTAATAATCTTAAACTATATTTCATAGCCTCACCTACTTTATTATTTTTTGATAGATAGGACCTATTTTATCTTTCGCTTCATCGATTCGTTTTAAAGCAGGAGATAAAGTGTCTTCTATTTCAGGAAATTGTAATCTAGCTAAATTTATTTTCTCCCTCATAAATTGTAAATCTTCTTCTAGTGATGTCATTTTAGAAATTGTTTCTTTTTGTTTTTCTTTCATCAACTGATAAGGTAGTAAGATTTCTTGTTCTAAATGAGGTAAAAACGAGAATACAAAATTTGTAGGGATTCCCGAAGTTAGAATATTTTTACTCAAATAGTAGGAAGTAGAACCTAAACGTATAAAAGTAATAGGACTTATTTTGAACCAAACTTCTTCCCCTGATAGAGCATAATAACCATTATGGAAAGTACAATTAGTTGATTTGATACGAATATACTTATGTTCATTTAACCTGCAAGTAGGATTGATCTTAAACGATAAATCATTACTATTTTCACAGGTTGCATACGACTCATACGAATAGGACAGACCTCCATTTAAATAAAGTTCTTCTAAATGACATTTTTCTTGAAGCGTAACTAAATCTTGAGGATAGAGTCCAAAAGTTAAAATAGAAGGAAGATTTTTAGCGCTTCCCAAAATATCCTTCTCATCTAGTTCTAATAAAAGTCTAATACCTATACCAGAAGCATGAGCATCATAGGAAAGTCCCGTCCCCACATTCTTATTAAAAATATATGGAAGAGGACTTCTTTCCTTCGTTATATAATACCTAGCTAAGTTTTTATTGATTTCTTTTCTTGGAGTCGTTCCTTGGGAAAGCGCAAAATCAGAGTACGGTGCTAAATAGGGATTTATTTTGTATTGGTCTTCGGTAAGAAGCATTAATTCTTCTTCACTAGGTAATCTTAATTTCATAAGTAATCACTCCTTATACTTTTTTATATTGTTTGGGAAGTTCTTCTTTTACTTTATCTAATGCTGTAATTAAAGGATTTAGATCTTCCTCTAAAGAAGTATCTTTTAAACGCAGAAGGCAAAGACGTTCTTGTACAAAAGTAATACGTTCTAACGGGGTTTTATCTTGGGACTTTATTTTGGAAGGGATGATTTCTTTATCCATATAATTTTTTAGGTAACTGGTTAAATAAGGTACATAAGATTGATTGAAATGGTAGCCAAAAGGAAGTCCACCTAAAAGGATTTTTTGAGACATAACGGAACAAGGATTGCCTTCATGGAGAAACCATTTAATAGGACTTACTTTAAATAAGACGGTTCCCCAAGGTTTATCTAAATCGTCAAATGGAAAATTTTCTTTTGTTAAATAAACATATTTTTGACCTTGAAGAAAGTATTCTGTTAAAGAATATATTTTAGGAGGTAGTTTGGAATCTAATACTAATGGAATATGATAAATTTTTCCCGTCTTTTTTAAATCGTTTAGAACAAGATGGGCTTTAAAAAAATCTAATTCTTCTTGAGAAACCATTTCTTGGGGATATTCACCAAGGGAAAAAGTAGAGGTGTTTTTTCCATCTAGATACTTATAAACAAATGATACATATGCGATATTTAAATGAAGCGATAGACGAAGATTATTTAGATTCCAGGCATTGGCCATGAATGGTTTTCCATTTTCTTTCATCACGTTAAAATATTTATCTTCGATCCAATAGGTATTTTGAAAAGGAGGATAAAGATAGGTGCTAGTGCATTCATAAAGAAAAGTTGCAAAATCGGTGGGGTCTACTTCTTTATGCTTTATTTCTCTATAATTAGGAAGAACTAAATCATAGTCGTTCATTTTATTTCACCTTCTTATACTGTTTAGGTAATTCACACTGGATACATTCCACCTCGTTTAAAAGCAAATCAAAATAGTCTTGTGATTCGGTGTACATGCCTCTTAGCAATTTAAGACGTTCATCGATAAAGGTAAGACGGTCTTCTATTGTTTTTTGCTTAGGTTCTTCTAAAGGAAGGATATTTTTTTCTTCTATGTTTTCTCTTGGTACTCTAATTTCTTGGGACAGATGGGCATTTAGAAAATGTGCTACATAACTTTCATCCGAGGAAAGAAGTGAATATAAATTTCTATTGGCTGGGTCCATCGTATAAGGAATACCTCCTAGAAGACAATCTCTAGAAAGTAGGAATCCTTGTTTGGGATAGGAATACCAAGAAATAGGCTCCACTTGGAACCAAACCATTTCACCCCGATGATAAAAGGTCTTATGTAAATATTTATCTTGTTCTAGTCGCATTCTAATATAAGTGCATCCTTCGTATTCATACTCGTATTTACGAGAACCCGCACGGTATTCATTAAGCGTAAATAAACGTCCTGTTTTAGAAAGGGAGCCCTCCTCTACTAATTTTGTTAATTTATTAGCAAGAAATCGATCCACTAGTGTTTGAGGATATTCACCATAGAAAATACGTCCTTCTTCAAAAGAAGCAGCTTCTTCTTCATTCATCATAAGCGCCACTCTTACAAAAGCTTCCTTCATAAGTTCTTCGGAAAAAGGTTTTACTTTTCTTGTTTCTTCCGATTCCAAAACAAAAGCGTGATTTTGAATACCTTCTTTTTCAATATAATACTGGTTTTTTCCATAACTTTTATTTTTACTAAGTGCATAGGCTAAATCCGTGGGCATAGAACTTAAGACCACCGGATATGGAATTTCCTTTATCATTTTAGTAGTAGGTATGATTAACTGCATTTTATCCCCTCTTTACTTTCTGATAACCTTCACTTTGCAAAGTGGCCTGGACATGACTAACTCTTTCTATAATACTTTCTAAACTATCTTCATGTCCTAAAACGAAAGGTTTCAATAAATTCAAACGTTCTTTAATAAAAGTTAAATCACGATCAATTGTATTTCCCCTTGGTAACGTATTATTGTTTTTATCCAATTCTACTTCATCAAATAAATCGTGTACTAAATAGGTATTTAAAAATTGATCCATCATGGGACTATACACATCATCATCGTGTAAATTATATTGTATTCCAGATAGCAAACTTTTTTGGGATATGATTGTTGAAGTATTCGGATCTATTAGCCATGTAACAGGACTTACTTTAAACCAAGCAACATCATGAAAACGATAATTTTTTCCATTCGATAAAGTCACTTGTAAAGTAGAAGGATTAACGTGGTAACGAACAAAGCGTTCATCGTTCATTTGATATTCTTCTAAAACAAGAGGTTCAAAAGGACGATACTCATCTAAAGAAGATACTTTATCTACAACATATTGTTTTCCTGTTTTTAAAAGTCTATTTTGTTGATAATAGGTTTCTAATTCAAGACTTTGAGAAAGAGACGCTACTTCTTGAGGATAAAAACCATATTCAATTACCTTTATTCCTTCTTCTTCATAACTTAAGTGATCTTTTATAAAATCCATCGTAGATTCCATATGTAAAACGGGACAAATAGCAAAGGATCTTTTATAACCAGGCCTAACCCTAAGCTCATCTTCCGACAAGAAAAATCCATACATTTTCTTGTCTTCACTAGAAAAGATCGATTTCGTCAAAAGTAATTCAGGTAAGTCTCCTACTCCAGTCGCTTTGGCAAAATCGGTACCTAAAAAACAATTTTCTCTATTTTTAGATAAATACCTCCAATCTATTTGATCGAGTTCAGGCAAATCTACCATTTTACCCTTACTAGTCATAATCTCACTTCCCTAAACTTGCTTTTTATAATAACACTTTTCGCTTTTTAGTGCAAAGAAAAAAGGCCTTTTTTAAAACCTTTTTTACTTTATTTTGATTTTGTCTGTTTCTGTTTCAATTGTATCCATGATTTCTTTTAAAATATCGGAGGTAAATGGGTTATGTAAGTCTCCTTCTTCTAAGAGTTCCAAATAAGATTTTCTTCCTCCTATTTTAGCTAAATGAATATATTTTTCTTTGGCTTTTTCTCTATCTTTTAGCGATAACATCCAAATTTCTAGGGCTGCTACATAGGCAAGAGCATAATCGATATAGTAAAATGGATTTTGATAGATATGTGATTGAGGAACAAATTTGCCTCCCTGGTCCAAATACGGCATATCGCTAAAATCTAATTCGGGTTGATACATTTTTTCAAGTTTACGCCACAAGGCACGTCTTTCTTGAGGAGTCATTTGAGGATTTAGATAGACTTCTTCTTGAAAGTGATCGACTAGTGCTCCATAAGGTAAAAAACCAATGGCATCCAGTAAGTGTTTGTATAAGAAACGATTGGTGTCTTCTTTAAAAAATGCTTCCATATAAGGATGAGTTAAGTATTCCATCGAAATCGAGAAGATTTCTGCTGCTTCGTTCGTTGGAAAAGCAAGCTCTTCTAAAATCATCGGATTATCTTTATTGCTTTGATAAACTTGGAAAGAATGCCCAAACTCATGGGTTAACACTTCCACATCGTGACTTGTTTTATTGAAGTTTGCAAAAATGAAAGGAACATTCCATTTCTCGATAAATTGACAGTAACCACCTGTCGTTTTTCCTTCTTTGGCGGTCAAATTAAGTAAGTGGTTTTCTTTCATCATCTCAAAGGTGTCTTTAAAACTAGAGCCCATTTTTTGATACATTTCTAAAGCTTTCTCTACAAGATCCTCTTCCTCCCCTTTTGGTGTTGGATTTCCTTCTTTATAGAAAATACCATTATCGTAATAGTGAGAGGTATCAAGATTTAGTCTTTCTTTTCTAAGTTTTTCTTGTTTTTGAACAAAAGGTACCACAAAGTCGACGATTTTCTTTCTAAGGGATGCTACATCTTCTTTGGTGTAACCGATTCGATCCATTCCAAGATAACCTACTGGAACATAATTAGGGAAACCTAACTTTTTAGCAATCCGATCACGTACTTTTACAAGACTATCATAGATTTCATCAAACTCTTTTTCGTGTTCTTCAAAGAAAGACCAAAAAGCATCGTTTGCTCTTTTACGAATGGTACGATCTTTACTCGAACGAAAAGGAGATAATTGGGATAAGTTATAGATTTGTCCATCGAACTCAATTTTAGCACTTCCAATAAGAGAGGTATATTTACTACAAAGTCTATTTTCTTCTTTTTCATCTTCGATAATCGAAGGATTAAAAAGTTTTAATCTATTTTCTACTTTTCTAAAAAATTGAGGTGGAATTTCTTCTTTTAATTCTTCTTTCCAAGGACAAGCTACCACCATTTCATAGAATTGTTGATGAATCGCATCGTACTCTGGAATCATTTCATCAAAATAATCTTGTTCTTGTTTATAAAAAGGATCTTTCGTATTAATGGTATAACGAATGTTAGCCAACTGATACATGGCTACAGTCTCGTTCCAATCACTATTAATCTTTTTAAAGAGGGTTAAAAAAACTTCTTTACTTGGAGCTTCTTTTAAAGCTTTATAGTCTTTCATAGCTCTTTCTTTAAATACTTCAAAATCAGGTCTTTGATATTCCATTTTTTCAAAATCCATTCGTATCATCCTTTCTTGTTTCTTTTTTAGTATACCAAAAAGAAGTAGATTTTACTACTTCTTCGAAATCTTTTAACAAAAAAAGAGCATTTGCTAAAATTACCATAATTCTCCTTCTATTCTTAATAGTAATTATTTTGCTCTTAAAATAGATAATAGCATTTGATTTTCATCCATCAAACATACTCTTTTTATGTCTTTCGTAAGACAACTATACTATACCATAAATTATGTTTTTTTTACAAGATAACAACGATTGGTAATAATTACCATGTTTTTTTATTTAAAACCATTAACGCCTGATTAAAAGACTCCGTATTTGTTTTAACTGTTCAACTCCCTCGGATTGTTGTTGAATGATTTTTTGGGCTAATGCGCGAAGTCTTGGATCAATCGAAAAAGACAACACGTTTTGGCACATTTTAATGGCTCCTTCATGATGAGGAATCATTTCAGTAGTAAAGTCTAAATTGATGTTATTTGTGCGTGCACTACTCTGCATTTCATTTAACATGGTATTCACAATTTCGAAATAATTATTAAAATACTTGTCTTGTTCCTCTTGGGTGTTCATGGTAGTTTCTTTAGTCCTTGCAATCTCTTGCATCTCATTAATTTCTTCTTGTTGGACCTTCATGATATTGTTGGCGATTTGAACTAAAGGGGGATAAGCCGAAAAACGTAGTAAATTTGAAGACATCTCGATGGCCGCTAAGTGATGAGGAATCATGCACCGAATAAAATCGATGGTTAAATCGTTTGTAAGTCTTGGATAAAGCATAGCATTCCCCATCTTTTTTAAAATACGATCAAAACTTGCTAGATAGATGGTCGCTTTTTGTTCACTTGAACTATTCATTTTTCACCTTCCTACTATAACATAGTAGAAAAAACTTTTTTGGTGACTATTCTTCTTTTAAGGAAAGATGAATAATGATTCAATGTAACAAGTTCGCACATTATAAATAGTTGAATTTTTTTATACTAGCACGACTTGTTCACTATAATAACACTTCCATATATTCGTTTACTTTCTTTTCAATTTTCATAATTTTAGCATACTTTGTAAGTTTACTTAAATTTTTGTTTTTACTTCTAGCATAACCTTTAAGTGCTTTTCCAAATATTTCGCCATCAATCTTATTTTTATTTTTGATAATATCGCAAATCGTTCGCTCTATATCATAAACTTTAATTTTCATACCAAAAGGAGAGATCATCTCTATTACTCCTAAATCCAAAATATCTTTACTTACAAAATTAAGAATTACATTTTTTTGTTTTTGTAAAGCACCACTATAACCAAAAGGCAAAGTTACATTATATACTAACGGATTACGATTAGATAGTTTATGCAAATATAAAGCGGTAGCCATTGAAAATCTCGCATTTTTACTTTTAGAAGCAATTTTATAATATTCGTCTGCAATATAATTGGGAAGTCCATAATATCCTTTTGAAATTCTTACTAAACTGCCCTTCTTTACCATATTTGTTAAAAATCTTCTTTCAACTCCATTATCTACAACTTCATTCGTTGTAATATAGCCATTGTTTTTTTCAACCATTTTTAAAATTTTTTCATAATTCATCGTTTCATACATTCCCTTTCTAACTAAAATTTTGACATTTTTTCGTTAAAAAGGGAATGATTTTTATCAAATTTTATGAATTTTCTATTTGTTTGTAAAAATCTTACCGTAATGTTAGAGCACATACACATTCGATATGGCTAGTTTGTACATTATGAATATATCGTTTTTCCACTTTTGATCTTACTCTTATCTTTATAGAATAGATTACGCTTTCTATTTTCATCATCTACTTTGATTTTACCCTAAGTGCTCACATTAGTTAATATTTGTGTGAGTGATTAGTGCAACTTTTTTAAATTGCTTATGAGTAATAATTATTTTCTTAAATCAGTGCACTACGTTCTTTTTTAATACGACTGAATAGTTGTTTTTCTTTATTTATAAAGGTTTATCGTAGTTTTAGAGCACATACGCATTCGACATGATAGGTATTAGGAAACATATCGATAGGAATAACTTTATCTATTTTATAGAATTCTTGTAGTTCATTTAAGTCTCTTGCTAACGTAATGGGATCACAGGAAACATAACAAATATCTTTTGGTCTCATTTGTTTTAAGACTTTTTTTGTTTTGGCATCGAGTCCTTTTCTTGGAGGATCTACAATGACAAAGTCAAAAGAGGGTAAGGAAGTAATAACTTCTTCTACTTTTCCTTTATAAAAAGTAATATTACTTCGGTGATTTAGTTCTTTGTTTTGATGGGCATTTTGAATAGCACTTTCCACCACCTCAACTCCTGTTACTTGGTCCACATAAGGACTTGCAAGAAGACCTAAAGTACCTGTTCCACAATATAAATCGAGTAACGTTTTAGGCTTTTTTTCTCCCACAATATCTAAAACACATTGATATAAGATCGGTGTCATTTCTCTATTTACTTGAAAGAAAGAGGAAGAAGAAAGAACGAAAGTAAAACCTAATAGTTCCATCGTAAAAGGGGATTTTTGATAGATGATTTTATGATTCTGTTCTATTTGTAATACTTCAAAATCTTTTAATACACTAAGGAATTTTTCTAACTCAAGATTCCCTTGAATAGCTAAAAGGAACTCCTCTTTTTGATTTATACGAATTTGAATTTCTTGAAAAGGTGAAGATTCATTTAAATAAACTTGTATCTTTTCAATTAAATTGTTCATCTTATTTGGAAGTAAAAGGCACTTTTTAATAGGGATTAATTCGTTGGTTTTTTCTTTCGATAAAGCCAGAAAATGATCTTTTACTTTAAGAACTACTTTATTACGGTAATGAAAACTTTGTCCTTTTTTTAAAGGGGCAATCGGTCCATCGTAGGAAGCATAACGAGATAGAATCTCTTTTATTTTAGCTTCTTTAAAATGCATTTGTCCTTCTTCATTCTCATGTTGTAATTGACACCCTCCACATACACCATAATAGGGACAAGGTGCCTCTTGTCTTAAAGGAGAAGCTTCTAAAATATGTTCTATCTTTCCTCTTTTAAAATTGTTCTTTTCGGAAGTGATTACTACATCTACAACTTCCCCTTCTAAACCTTGTTTTACAAAAATAAGCTCATTATCAATTTTTCCTAGACCATCACCAAAATGATCTTGTTTTAAAATGGTTACTTTTTCTAATTCTTTCATACTTCATCGCCACCTTTATTATAAAGGATTTTTAAATACTTGCCTAGTTTATTTTATGGTCATACTTTAGAAAACTTTTGCCATACTAAAAATAAGAAAGAAGGAAATCTGATGCAAGAGATTATTGACCAAATTAAAAAAGACGTAGGAAATAGTTCCGATTTTATTTATAGAGAAATTGAAATTGATCATAAAAAAGTAACATTGGTCTTTAATGAAGTCCTTTCCAGTAGTGATGATATTAATGAGTTTGTTCTTAAATATCTTGCTCAAATTATTGAAAAGAAGATTCCTATTTCCTCGCTTTATACTTATTTTATGAATTCCATGCCAGGACACCACATCAAGGAAATTAAAGATTATCAAGAGTTAATCGATTCTCTTTATAATGGATACACGATTATCATGACTAGTACTAAAGAAATTTTTGGAGTAGAAACCAAAATGAGTCTTGACCGTGGCATTGGAGAAGCACAAAACGAACAATCTCTTCAAGGACCTAAAGATGCTTTTACCGAAAACTTTAATAAAAATCTAGGACTTGTCAGGAAGCGAATTAAGAGTAGGCACTTATGGCTAGAGGAACTTACGATTGGAAAAGAAACCAAGACCAAAGTAGGTCTTATCTATATGGAAAATATTGTGGAAGATAAGTTAGTACAAAAAGTCAAAAAACGCCTACAAAAAATCAATATCGATGGCATCATCGATAGTGGATATATCAAAGAAGAATTAGAAGAAGGTTTTATCAAAATATTTCCTACCATTCTATCAACTGAACGACCGGATTTAGTGAGCATGGCTTTACTCGAAGGAAAATTAGCTATTATTGTTGACAACAGTCCTTATGTATTAATCATTCCTTGTTTTTTAATTGATCTTTTTCATACTTCGGACGATTATTATCAAAAACCAGTTAATATTACGTTTATTCGCATTATTAGACTCTTGGCTTTTCTGATTGCGATTTTTATTCCAGCCTTTTATGTTGCCGTGACCACGCATAACCAAGAGGCTTTGACTTTGGACTTGCTGATTAACTTTACTGCGCAAAGAGAAATGGTTCCCTTCCCTGCTTTAATCGAAGCCCTTTTAATGGGCATCACTTTTGAAATCTTAAGAGAAAGTGATACGAGGATGCCTTCTAGTATGGGAACCGCGGTCTCTATTTTAGGAGGATTAGTCTTAGGGGATGCCGCTGTGAATGCTGGAATTGTCTCTCCTATTATGATTATCGTTATTGCTATATCGGCGATATCTGGACTTCTCTTCTCCTCCATTGAAATGATTTCGGCTATTCGGTTTTGGCGTTTCCTCTTGCTCTTTCTTGCTACCCTTCTTGGAATCTATGGTATCTTTTTAGGAGGCATTTTCCTAATCATTCATTTAACTAGTCTTCATTCGTTTGGAAAACCTTATCTTGCTCCATTTGCTCCTTATGTTCCAAGTGAACAACGAGATGCCCTCATCAAGACGAATCCTTCTAAAGTCCGTTATCGAAATCCTTTATTAACATCTAAAAACAAAGTACGTGGGAGGTCCGAATGAAAAAAATTCTATTTCTTTTTATCTTTCTTTTCTTGTTTACCGGATGTGTTAGTTATACTGAGTTAAACGAATTAGGTATTATTAATGCGATTGCTCTATCAAAGGAAAATGAGGAAATCATTTTGACAGCCAGTCTTTTGTCTCCTAAAAAAGAAGAAGGAGAATCGACTTATGATATACGTTTTCTAGAAAGCAAAGGCAAAACCATCGATGAAGCATTTCAAAATCTCTATTTAGAATCCAATAAAAAAATCTTTTTATCACACTTACAACTTTTGGTGGTAGATGAAGCGATGGCACAAAACCATTTAAAAGAATTACTTTCTTTTTTTCTAGAAAATGAGACCTCTAGAAATAATTTCCCGATTGTTCTTGCTAAAGAGGCCCCTCCCCAAGAACTTTTACAAACAGATGAAGCCTCTCCTTCGGTCGAAGACTTACTATTAGTAAATCAAACCACTAGAAGTGAATCGTTTCTTTTAACGTTAGAAGATTTAGCACGTCTTATTTTAGAAGAAGATTCATCGGTTATTCCAGTTGTTGGCTTTAATCAGAATCCGATCATTTTAGGGCTTGCCTATGTAAAGGGACAAAAGGTTGAGTATCTTTCTTTAGAAGAAAGTAATGCCTATCTTTTTCTTACAAATAAAATCCAAAAAATGAACTTTACGTTGGAAGATGAAAAAATAACGGTCGATGAAAATAATACTTTAGTTACAGCTTCTAAAAATCAAATCCATATTACCTTTCAAACTACACTTTTCTTTGACGGAGATAAAGAAAAAGGAAAAACTCTTTTTGAAGAAGAAGTACGAAAACGAATAGATTCTCTTTTTCAAAAATTAAAAGAAGAAGATATCGATTTACTACACTTTACTACCTTGGTTTATAGAAATGATTACCCTTACTATAAAACGCATAGTGAAAATTTATTTCACCATCTAAGTTATGAAATTACCTTTCAAACCAAAGTAGAAAATGCTAGTCTAAAACAGGAAGGAGGAAATTATGAATCAAGATAATAAAGTATCCGATAGACAAATCTTCTATCTTATTTTCTTTTTAACGAAAAGCCTCTTTCTTCTTTTTATGACCAATACGTTGTTTAGGCTTTCCAAAAATGAAGTTTTAATTGTAGCTTTACTGGGAACGGTTCTTGGACTTCTTCCATTATTCATGTATCTATCGATTTGGAAAAAGAAAGAAAACTTAAATCTCTTTGAAAAAATAGAGTCTTCTTTTTCAAAACCCATTTCCCTACTTTTTCGTATTTTTTTATTTGTAGGACTTATCTTTATCAGTGTGCTTTTAACTTCTTCGATGGCTTCTTATATCAAATATAGTATGGCTAAAGAGATATCTCTAATCATCATTAGTCTTACCTTTTTACTTTTGATCTATTATCTATCTTACAAAGGAAGTAAAGCCCTCTTTCGTACGAGTGAAATCTTATTCTATCTTTTTCTTCTGTTGCTTTTGATTTCGTTTCTTGGAATCTCTAACTATATCGATATAGAACAAGTACGTCCTTTCTTTATCGAACCCTCCTCTTCTTTTATTAAAGCCATTTTCTATTATGCTTTTTTTGCCACTTCTCCTTTACTTCTTCTTTTAATGGTTCCTAAAAATCAAATGGTCGATAAGAAAAAAAGTAGCTGGACGACTATCAAAAGCTATTTGTTTTCCAATCTTTTGATTTGGATCTTCTTCTTTCTTACCATAAGTGTACTAGGAATTGATCTTGCTTTGTATTACCAATCCCCCTTCACAATTTTGCTTAAAAAAATTACCTTTTTAAAAATTATTGAACGCTTAGAAATACTTTTATCAATGCATTTCCTATTTGATTTTATTCTTCTTTTAGGAAGTATTTTCTTACTATTAAAGCAGGGAATCGAAAGTATTTTTGGATTAAAGGAAGAAAAAAAGAAGATGAAAGCTCTTGTACTAGTGGTTCTCTTTCTTCTTTTTGGAAGTATCTATATTCCTTTCAATCTTTCTCTTTATAGTGGAATTGTTTTAGTTGTTTCCTATATTCTTCCCTTTTTTCTATTTTTAAAAAATATAAGGAGTTAAGAGACTCCTTATTTTATTTGATGACTTCTAGGAATAGTGATGGTATCTTCTTTTTCATTTGTATTTGGGGAAGATTTTGGTTTATAAGTAATCAAGTTCTGGCTTTTTAAGGCTTCATACAAAGTGGATGCGCCTATGAAACCAAAGAGCGATACCCAAAGTGATGCCCAAATATTTTCTTGATAAAAGTAAAGCGTAAAAGGAATTCCTAAGGCAAACGATACCACAAGATTTAAAAGCCATATCTTATAATCTTTATTGAAAAATGGAAGCATTTTTATTTTTTGGACTAAAGCCATACTAAAAATCGAAAAAGTAATTCCAATCATCAATAATTGTAATAGTTTTGGAGTGACCAAAGCGTCCATCTTTATCCTCCTTTATTATTTTTCACTATAACATATTCTAACAAAGAAAGAGGAAAGATAACATTATCCCAAAAAAAGAAAAGTTTTTTACTTTTCTTAGTTACAAAAATAACTGTTGGCTTCTTTGGTGGTCGTTACTTGTTCTTTGGTTGGGGCTTCTGGAAAATCAAGGGTAAGTTCGTTTTCAACCGCTAGAAGACTATTTCTATTTAATTGATTATAGAGAACAACCGTAGTCTTTTCAACCGCATTCTCTTGAGATGCACTACAAAACATTTGAATTCCTTCCACTTCTTGAGATAGAACAGTACTTTCTTCACAAGTAGCAAGTAGGCTATCGATGGTCATGGTTGATCCTTCTTGCAAAGTCTTCGTTTCCGTATAGGTAATTTGATAAACTACATCATCTCTGAAATTATATTGCTCTTTATATTCGGTAACAGTATCTTGATTAGATTCCGGTTTGGTACAAACAAATACTGTCTCATTAGATGGTTTCTCATTTTCTATAGGAAGGTTATTATCCCCTTCCGAAGGAGCAGGAATAACTCTATCTGGTAAGGTGATACGAAGAACAGGAGGCAACACGGCAAGTGCAGTAAGCAATATGATTAAAAGAACACATCCAATGACCGTTAAATCAATTCCACCTTTTCTCTTTTTCTTTTCTTCCACTTTGTTCACCCTCTTTTATTCTTCTTAAGTATATCATATTTATATAAAAGATAACATCTTAAAACTCTACTTTCCTAAAGTTGACGTTTTCTTTTAACAAAAGTTTCTTTATTCTTTTCGTATGAAATGACTTTTATCTACACCACACATCGGGCAAGTAAATCCTTCTTCTAAAGGTCCTTTATGAATGTAGCCACAAACTTCACAGACCCATACTTCTTCACTGTCACTCTTCTTTTCCTCTTCTTCCTGATAAGTAGGCGCTTTTTTAGGTGCTTTACCTTTGATTACTTCATGATAATATTGATAACTCATCGGTTTTAAATCCGATAACTTAACTGCTTTAGTCACTTTTGCTAGGAACAAATCATGCGTATCCATCTCGATGATATTTTCTACTTCACAAATGAAATAAGAACACATCTTATCGGTTAACACTGGAAGTTGTTCGTCTTCGATGAAATGAAAATTTTCAAACTTGTCTTTCTCTTTCGAAGAAGAAAAGCCAAAACGTGCAATTAAATTGGGATCTACTTCTTCTGAAATAATAGATACGGCAAATTTTCTTCTTTGACGAATCACTTCGTTTGTATAATTTTCTTTATTGAGACTAATTGAAATAATAGGATTATCTCCTCCTGTAACTTGGGTAAGTGTATTTACAATACAGCCTACTTTTTTATCTTGAAGACAAGTTATCACATACATTCCATAACTGATATCACGAAAAGCTTTTTTATCAATTTGATTTTTCATCATTTTATTATCCTTTCTATATTAAGTATAGCATAGGTGAAAAGAAAATACCATTTAAAAAAGAGACTTGTATTCATCTCTTCAATAATATTTTTTCCATTACTAAATGGTTTTCTTCATCAAAAAACTTTCCATTTAACTTATCGGAGTGATCTTCATTAAGCATGGTAAGAAGGATATCGTAGTCGGCATAGAAGGGCACATATCCTTCTTTCTTCTCTCCTTCTGTAAGTTGTATAAAGTGAGGTTGAATCGTCTTTTCCGTCTTTACATAATAATAAGTTGTAATCATATGACGAGGTTCTTTTTTTAACGTACGATAATTATAAAAATCATCCGATAGCATCTCAATCTGTAAAACTTTATGAAAATCTTCTAAAGATAAAAGCATCCCTAATTCTTCTCTTATTTCTCTTTGAATAGCGGAAAGTTCATCTTCACCAGGTTCACATTTTCCACCTGGAAAGATGTATTTTCCTCCTTCTTTACTCAGAATAAAACCTTTTTCACTATGCTCAATAACGGCTCTTACTTTTCTATAGAAAGTCCAATCTTTTGAGGGCGTTAACTTTTTTGGGTTCATTGTAATGTTCATATTTTTTCCTTCTTTGAATAAATAATTTAAAATTATTATAGTTCAAATAAATAGATATTTTCAAGATATGCTTCTCTAAATGGACGAGTTCCTATATATCTTCCACCTAAGTGTTTATAAAAGTCGTTCGCTTTATTTTTATCTAGGCAACCAATGATTAATTTTCTTCTATTTTTCTTTAAAAGTTCTTGTACGGCATATTGATATAAAAGTTTTCCATAGCCTTTTCCTTGATATTCTTTTAAAACATAAAGCGAATGGATTTCAGCGGCATCACTCAACTCTTCACTTTCTAAAGTAAAATAAAGCCAACCAATAATTTTATCGTCTAAAGTTAAAACATAATAATAAGGTTGAGTATTTATATTTTCTGTTAGTCTCTTAGCATTTTGTTTTTCACTCTTTAACAATCCTTCTAAAAAAGAATCATCTACAATTCCTTTGTAAGTGGTATTCCACACGGTGGCAATAGCATGAGCTAATTCCATCGAATCTTCTATTTTTCTTTTTCTAATGATTGGTTCCATATCCTACTCCTAATTTATAAATAATTAAAAACTTTGTATAAAGTTCTTAATTTGCAAACGATTGTTTGATATGCTATTTATGGATACATTTGAAATATATCAGATGTTTTCCCTTTCTTTTCATCTATTGATAAAAGAAAGGTGGGGGTTTTATGACAAAAAGAGAACTTTCTCAATTTATTATAATTCTACTATTATTTTTTGTAGTAATCACCTTACTATTTAAATAATAAAAACATCTGATTTCAACAATCGTTGATTTCAGATGCAATCCATTAAGGGATAACATCTGATTCATGCAATCAAATGTATCCTTTTTTATTTTATGCAAGTTTCCTTGACACATTCATATTAACACAAAAACGCACTTTTATCAAATCGTTTTGCTTAATATGGAATCTTTTGACACCTATTATATAATTCTGTATTTAAAGATTTAAAAATTATTTGTTCTATTCATAATTCATATTTAACACTTATTCAATTTCATATGAATATCT
>CANRHM010000010.1 GCA_947630415.1 uncultured Bacilli bacterium
AGAAGAAATCAATAGCATCAAGGAAACAATGTAAAAGGGGGACTCCATCCTAGAGTCTCTTTTATTTTATAAAAAGTAAAAAATAGGCCATACTATGGAAGGTGATTATAATGATTGTTCATCTAGGTTATGTGTCTCTTCCATTAACGCTTAACATTACGTCTTCTAAAACGATTACCTATACCAGATTTAAGGAATTAGGTCCTTCGTTAGGACTTCAGAAAGTAGATGAAAAGATTAAAGAAAATCTAGAAGCTTTGTCTCAAATATTAAAATATAATATTCGAAATCATATTCATTTTTATCGTATGACGTCCGCTTTAATCCCTCTTGCTACATTAGAAGAGGTTCCGTTCGATTATATCGATCCGTATTTAAAAAAATATAAAGAGATAGGTACTTATATTAAGCAAAATCGTTTACGAGTTGACATGCATCCAGATGAATACTGTATTTTAAATAGTATGAATAAAAAAGTAGTGGACGGTGCTTTTTCCATTCTTAAATATCATGCTGCTCTTTGTAAAGCGATGGATTTACCCAACCCAAAACTAGTGCTTCATGTAGGAAGTAGTCAAGGTGGAAAAAAGGGAAGTATTACTAGATTTAAAAACAATTTTAGGAGTCTTCCTTTAGAAATTCAAAAAATGATTGTACTTGAAAACGATGATAAAGTGTATGGAGTAGAAGATACCCTTACCCTTGCAGAAAGCTTAAATGTGCCGATGGTACTTGATTATCATCACTTTTTGTGCCATAATAATAACGAATTAATAAGTGCCTATTATTCTAGAATTTTTAATACTTGGAAAGATACTTCGCTTCCACCCAAGGTTCATTTTTCTTCCCCTAAAAACAAGACTAAAAAAGAATTTCGAAGTCATCATGATTATATCGATAGCACTTCTTTTATAGCCTTTTTAGAAGAAGTGAAAAATTATACAGAGGAGTTAGACATCATGATTGAAGCGAAGATGAAGGATATTGCTTTATTTCAGTTAATTCGGGAATTAAAATATAAAACGAATTATGTCTTTTTAGATGATACCACCTTTAGGGTGTGAAAGGAGGATATATGAACGAACACGATTTATATAGTGAAATCCGTAGTAAAGTCGATATCGTGGATGTCGTTAGTAGTTATCTTCCTTTGACTCAAAAAGGTAAGAATTTTTTTGGTGTTTGTCCGTTTCATGACGATACGAACCCTTCGATGAGTGTCTCAAGAGACTTACAAATTTATCGTTGTTTTTCTTGTGGTGCTTCAGGCAACGTTTTCAATTTTGTGATGAACTACGAACATATTTCTTTTAAAGAGGCCTTGTCGTTGCTTGCAAAACGTGCAGGAGTCGAATTAAAAGGATTTAAAATAAAAGAAAGTGTAAGTAAAAATGCTCCTCTTTATACGATTTATGAATTAGCCCATAAGTTTTATCAAAACAATTTAAACACTTCGTATGGAAAAGAAGCCAAAGCTTATTTAAAAGGACGAGGCATCAATGAAGATGTTATTAAAGAGTTTGAAATTGGCCTATCCCTTAAAGAATCTACCCTTTTAAAAGATTTAATGCTTAAAAAAGGATACGATTTAAAGACCTTACATAATTTAGGATTAGTGAGTGACGACCATGATACCTACATCAACCGGATTATGTTTCCATTGCACGACTTGGAAGGCAAAGTCGTAGGCTTCTCTGGTCGTATTTACGATAATTCGAATCTTAACAAGTATTTAAATACGAAAGAGACACCTCTTTTTAAAAAAGGACAACTTTTGTACCATTACCACATTGCAAGGGAAGAGGTGCGTATTAAGAAACAAGTTATTGTGATGGAAGGCTTTATGGATGTTATCAGGGCTAGTACTATCGGTGTTAAAAATACGGTGGCCTTGATGGGAACGGCCATGACCAAAGAACAAGCAAATCTCATTAAACGGCTATCCAACGATATTATCTTGTGTTTTGATGGAGATGATGCTGGACGTCATGCAACATTGGTCAATGGAGATCATTTTGTAAGTTTGGGAATTACCCCTAAAGTGATTTCTTTAAATAACGATTATGACCCCGACACCTATATTTTAGAAAAAGGAGGGGAACATTTCCAATCGCTTATTGAAAACGCCATTAGTTATAACGATTATAAAATAAAAGTACTAAAAGAAGGCGTCAACTTAAATAGCGAAGAAGAAGTGGCTTCTTATATTCATCAAGTTATTTTAGAGGCTTCCAAATGGAACGATGAAATAAAACAAGAAATCGTCTTGAAAAAACTTGCAAAAGAATTCGATATGGAGTATAATACCCTCGAAAAAAGATTACTCGAGTTAACAAGCGAAAAGAACAAGGAAAGTAAGCCTAGCGTTAAAGAAAGTAGCCTTCCACCACCTAAAAGAAAGAATAAATACGACCAAGCGATTTTAGCTCTTTTATATTACATGCTAAAAAGCGATAAAGTGGTCACTAAGTGTGAGAAAGAAGGACTATTTTTTCCACTCGAAACCGAACGGGTTCTTTTTTCGGAAATATCGTATTATTATAAAAAATATGGTATAATGAATGTTGCGGATTTTTATACTTACTTGAAGGATAAAGAAGAATTAAAAAGTTTATTATCACAAGTACTAGCACAAGAATTAAATGATGAAGTAGATAAGAATGAGATCGATTTACTATTCCAAGTGGTTCGTGAATATAATGTAAAAGAGGAAGTTAACCGTTTACAAAAGAAGATTAAAGAAGAAATGGATCCACTGGAAAAAGCAAAGATCGCCGAACGTATTAGGAAACTTAGAATAGGGAGTTGATAAGGATGCCAAGCGAAATCAAAACCATGGAAGAAAGAAAAGAAAAACTAGTTAAATTAGGAAAAGAAAAAGGACGTATTACTTACGAACAGTTAGCGGAAGAATTAAAAGGACTCGATGTTGATAGTGATAGCCTCGATGATTTATATAATACCTTTGTTGAAAATGGTATTGAAATTGTTTCTGAAGATGGAAGCGAAGGAGAAGAAGACCCTGAAGGTGGCGTAGCTTTCGATAATATCGAAGATTTAACATTATCCAAGGATATTAAGATTAACGATCCGGTACGGATGTACTTAAAAGAGATTGGACGTATTAACTTACTTACTTCCGATGAAGAGTTTGAATATGCACGTCGTGCGGAGCAAGGAGACGAATATGCCAAACGGATGCTAGCAGAGTCTAACTTACGTCTTGTGGTATCGATTGCGAAACGTTATGTAGGACGTGGTATGTTATTCCTAGATTTAATTCAAGAAGGAAATATTGGACTTATGAAAGCGGTTGATAAGTTTGATCCAACGAAAGGATACAAATTTTCAACTTATGCAACTTGGTGGATAAGACAAGCTATCACCCGTGCGATTGCCGATCAAGCAAGAACGATTCGTGTACCTGTTCACATGGTAGAAACAATCAACAAACTTGCTCGTGTTCAAAGACAACTTACCCAAGAGTTAAATAGAGAACCGACCGATGAAGAAATTGCTAAAAAGTTAGGTATCAGCATTGAAAAAGTACGTGAAGTCTATAAAATTAGTCAAGATCCTGTTTCTTTGGAACCTCCAATTGGTGAAGAAGACGATTCTCATTTAGGAGACTTTGTACCGGATGAAAGGACCATGTCACCGGAAGAATATGCCACAGTTGAATTATTAAAAGAAGAATTAAGTGGTGTTTTACTTACGTTAACAGATCGTGAAGAAAAAGTATTACGTCTTCGTTTTGGACTGGATGATGGACAATGTAGAACCCTTGAAGAAGTGGGTCAAATCTTTGGTGTTACCCGTGAACGTATTCGTCAGATTGAAGCGAAGGCCTTACGTAAATTGAGACATCCTTCACGTTCTCGTAAATTAAAGGATTTCTTGACCGACTAATGAAACTAAATAATCGACTAGCCCAAGTGGCTTCTTTTATTGAAGATGATTCCAGTGTGATCGATGTGGGATGCGATCATGCTTTTTTAGATATCTATTTAGCCCAAAATAAAAAGATGAAAAAAATTATTGCGAGCGATAATAAAGAAGGACCTTTAGAAAAAGCTAAAGAAAATGTTCGAAAAGCGCATTTAGAGAAAGAAATTACGTTGCTTTTATCTTCTGGGATTGAAAAGTTGGATCCTACCATTGATACGTTAGTCATTTCTGGTATGGGAGGACTTAACATGGTAGGAATTTGCAAATACGAGTCCCAAAAGATGAAACAGTTTTCCACGCTTGTTTTATCGCCTAATAATGAAGTTGAATTTGTACGACGTGAATTTGTTAAAATGGGATTTCATATTGATCAAGAAGCACTCGTTTTAGATAAAGATATTATTTATCCCGTACTTCGTTTTAAAAGAGGAAGAAAGTTTTACCGAAAGAAGGAATACTTACTAGGACCTCTTTTAATGAAAGAGGAGAGTCCTTTATTTAAAAAATGGAATGCAAAAGAACTCAAACAAAAAGAACTTCTTTTGAACATACTACCTAAGTCCTATATGAAACGAAGAAGAGAAATTAAAAAAGAGATTAAAATAAGAAAAGAAATAGGGGAGTAATCCTATTTCTTTTTTTGATACGTAAAACCTTTTTCTGGAAGGGTGTAAGAGTCAAACTTTTCTTTTATTTGTTGATATTCTTGGACCGAAGTTACGTGATTTAACTTGTTCCATATTCTTTCTAAATCGACCATACGCTTAAAGAAGTATTCCCCTTTTTGAATACATCTATCCATGGCTTCATCTAGCGGAAGTATCTCTTCTTCTTTGATCGGAAGATAAGCATTATTTTCTAAATAATTTAAAAGGCTAGCAAGACGATTTTTACTTTTAACGACTTCCTTCATGAGATCTAAATTGGTTTCAAACATGGGGTTTAAAAATTTTATAAAATCTTTGGTTAAAAGGTCGTAGTTATCGTTATCTCCTTTTTCAACAATGTAGAGTATATCTTTTCTAAAACTGGCGGTGATTAAAAGAGCCACATCGTTTCGTAAATGTTCCTTTGGTGTTTTGGTAATAGGAACTCTTATTCTAGGCTCTGCTTCATGATCTTCCGTTTTTCCATCCCAAAAAGGTCGATCGAATGTATCCACCGTCGTGATAATTTCTAAGTGTTTATCTTGTCCTTTGATAAAATGCATAGCTATATTTTGAGTGGGTTCTTCTTGATGAGGAAAATAGAGGTGAATATTTCCATATTCTTTAATCGATGGTAGTAAATCTTTTACAATCATTTTGTATCACTTCCTAGCAATTTATACTAGCATTAAAAAAAGTCTTTTTCAAGACTTATAGAAAAAATTGGGGTTGGTTATCTATTTCAAGTGGTGTAATGGGGGTTTCTGAAGGAGTGGCTGTTCTAAGGCTTTCTTTAACAACAGATGTAGTGGCACTTACCGGATCTTCTTCTTTTAAGGCTCCCATTACTCTAAACATGGTTTTAGCATTGTTCCAAATTGGTTTGATTTGATAGAAAACAGGGATGGCTTGATTGATTACTCCTAGTGTTTTTTGGGTAGTTCCAAGCATACTCGAAAAACTAAATTTAGGAATTCGTCCAAAGAGTCTTCCAAAAAGACTTCCTCTTTGTACACCAGATGCCGCAGCACCTAGTCCACCAATTGCCCCATAAGGATAATAAGCACTTGAAAAATTAGGATAAATAAATCCGTTTTGATACATGATAGACACCTCTTTACTAGTAGTATATGCCTAATAAAAAAAGTTGTTTCAAAAAGAAGGGCTTTATGGTATACTTTATATTATAGAAAGAGAATAGTGAGGGAGGGATTTTATGAATATTTTCATTCGGACTTATCATCTCGTAAGATCCATCTTTCAACTTCCTAAAAAGATTATTAAACAAATAAAACAGGGTAAACTAGATCCTCAACAAGACCATATTGATGCCCTTATGAAAGAAACCAAAGAAAATATTCAAACCAATGATGAAGTTCGTGATATTGCTCTTCAAAGTAAACGAAATAAAGAGATGGGTTTAAAACCAATCACGTGGAACTATGTTGTTAAAAATGAATATGGACAGACGATGAAGAGTATCTTTGATGCTTATACCAAGTCAGAAGTAGAAGCCTTCTTAATCAATGAAGGATATACGGTTATTAGCATTGAACCTCGTAAAGTGTATGAAATGGATTTATTCCCCGTCAAACTAAAAAGTGGCGAACTTGCTTTCATGTTAACGCAAATCTCTACCTATTTAAGAGCAGGAATTCCCTTGATTGATTCGGTTCGTATTTTGTCCAAACAGACTTCGGTTCCTGCCAAAAGAAAGATTTATGAACGGGTTGTTTACGATTTGACAACTGGTGAAAACTTTAGTACCGCTTTAGCAAACCAAGAAAATGTATTTCCTCAGTTGTTGATCAACATGGTACGTACCGCCGAAATGACGGGAGATTTACCTGGAACTTTGGATGAAATGGCCGATTATTTTACATCGATGGATGAGACTAGAAGACAAATGATATCGGCTTTAATTTATCCCCTTGTCATTTTGGTCGTAGCGATTGCTGTTACCGCATTTATCTTGATTTTCGTTGTTCCATCTTTCGTTGGACTTTATGCCGATAGTGGTTCTTCTCTTCCTTGGATTACGGTATTTACGATGAACTTGTCTTCGTTTTTGAGTGACCACTATGTCTTTATTTTATCTTTTATAGCCATTGTGATTGTACTTTATATGTATTTATATAAAAATATTAAAAGTTTCCGTAAGATGATGCAAACTTTTTACATGAAGTTACCGGTCTTTGGGAACATTATTATCTATAACGAAGTAACGATGTTTACCAAAACGTTTGCTTCTTTGTTAAACCATAGTGTGCGTATTACCGATAGTATGGATATTCTTTTGAAGATTACGAATAACGAAGTATATAAAGAAATCATTGCTCACACGTTAAATGTCTTATCAAAGGGTGGAAAGATTTCGGATTCCTTTAGAGGACATTGGGCGTTTCCAATCGTAGCTTATGAAATGTTGGTTACGGGTGAAAATACTGGACAATTGGGAATTATGATGGATAAAGTTTCTGTTCACTTTCAAGGATTACACCGTAACTTAGTTAATACCTTAAAGAGTTTGATTGAACCCGTTACCATTGGTGTCTTAGCGGTGGTCGTAGGTTTTATCGTTTTATCGATTGTTATTCCGATGTTCGATATGTTTAGTACGATTCAATAAGAGGACGATCCTCTTTTCTTTTGTAGATGAGGTGATTAATTTGGAAATCTATTATGCTGTTCTATTTTTCCTATTAGGAATTAGTATGGGTTCTTTTTATCATGTCGTAGGAACTAGACTATCGAAAGGAGAAAGCATTCTAACCCCTAAAAGAAGTTATTGTGATCATTGTGGAAAGACGTTAAAATGGTATGAACTCATTCCTTTGGTTTCCTATCTCGTGCAAAGAGGAAAGTGCACCTCTTGTCATAAAAAGATTCCTTTTTTGATGTTCTTTGTTGAACTTGCTTCAGGGGTTCTCTACGTTATTAGTTATTATTCCTTTGGTTTTTCGTTGGATTTAGTAGTTGCCTTACTTTTGGTATCGTTATTTATTATTGTGGTGGTGAGTGATCTTACGTATCTCATCATTCCTGATCAAGTGACTTATTCGATAGCCCTTGCTATTATTATCGTCAATTTCTTTCGTTTAGGTTTTATGGGATGCCTTAAATCAATTTTATCTGGAGTCCTTTTGTTTTTCTTCATGTACTTTTTAATGCGGCTAGGAAACTTTCTTTTTAAACGAGAGAGTCTAGGTGGAGGAGACATCAAGTTAATGTTTGTAGTAGGTCTAGTACTTTCTCCATTCCTAGGTCTTTGTGTCGTTTTCTTATCGAGCTTTATTGCTTTGCCCGTTTCCTTAATTTTATATTTGTACAACCAAGAAAAAGTGATTCCTTTTGGACCTTTTATTTTAGTGGCTTTATTATTTATGTTCTTTTTAAAAGTCGATGTGAAAGGAGTACTCGATTTTATTCGAATGCTTTAGAGGAGCATTTTTTTCTTTCCATTTGATAAAGAAAATTTTATAATAAAAAGAAGAAGGTGATTTTATGAAGGTGCCGATTTTACCAGCCGATAGCTATGTTGTTGTCAATAAGACGATTCTAAGAAATGAAGACCGGAAGATTGTGACTCTTCTATATCAACCCATCATCGGTTATAGTGCCGTTAGTCTTTATTTCACGTTAATTGATGACCTTGATAAACGGGAATTGATGAGTGAAGACTTTACCCATCATCATTTAATGAATGTGATGCAGTTATCTCTAAATGAAATTGTCATTGCAAGACAAAAACTAGAAGCAGTGGGGCTTATTAAAACCTATTTAAAGAAAGATCATATCAACAACTATGTCTATTTACTTTATTCCCCTTTATCGGCTTCGGACTTCTTAAATCACCCCATCTTAAATGTGGTCTTGTATCAAAATATAGGAAAAAAAGAGTATGACCATATTGTCAATTATTTTAAAGTACCGCGTATTAATTTGAAAGATTACGAAGATGTGACCAGTTCTTTCCACGAAGTCTTTACTTCGGTAAGTGGAAGTGAATTTATCGAAAACGAAGATATTGTGAAAGAAGCAAGGAACAATTTGGTTCTTGAAAGTAAAATCGATTTTGATTTGTTGGTGGCAAGCATTCCTAAAAGTATGGTCAATGAACGTTGTTTTTCGGAAGAAGTCAAAGAGTTAATTACCAATCTTTCGTTTGTCTATAACATCGATGAAGTACACATGCAAGGGTTGGTAAGAGATCATCTCAATGAAAAAGGATTCGTTGATAAAATGGCTTTACGAAAAGCATGCCGGAACTTTTATCAATTTGAAGAAGGGGGCAAACTTCCTACGTTAATCTATACGATGCAGCCTAATTATTTGAAAAGTCCTAAAGGCGATGAATCCGCGTGGGCTAAGATGGTTTATCAGTTTGAATCGATGACGCCGTACGACTTTTTAGCAAGCAAATATAAAAATGGGGAACCGTCGCTTCGTGATTTAAAATTAGTCGAAAGTATTTTAGTAGATACGGGACTTCGACCAGGGGTAGTCAATGCGTTACTCGACTATGTTTTAAAAGTCAACAATCAGAAACTAAGTAAAGCTTATATCGACACCATTGCAGGACAACTTGCACGGCTCAATGTCGAGACCGTGGAGGATGCAATGAAAGTAATTGAGAAAGAACACAAGAAGTTAGCACGTAAATACAAAAATAGTAAAGAGAAAACGAAAGAAGTTAAATATACAAATCCAATCATTAAAGAGAAAGTTCCGGAATGGTTTGATAAAGATTTGAAAGAAACCAAGATTGATGAAGCAAGTCGCCAAGAGATGGAAGATTTACTAAAACCTTTTTCGGATGATTAGGTGGGAAGATTATGTGGAATATAAAAGAAATGGAAAAACATCAAGAAGCGTTAATCGATCACTATGCGGAAAGTACGGATGTTCAAGAAAGAAAATCCCTTGCTTTTGTTTTATACCAGTATTTCACCATGCTAGAAAATTGTGGAACGCTTCGTTATACCGGATTTTATAATGTATTATCCAAAGGCAATCTAGAAGTACATACCTCTAGACAAATGCGGTATGAGCGACTTGCGGATCATGCTTATCAACCTTATACCTTTTTAAGAAATCCATCTTATCTATCGTTTGTAACTGGACTTTTAGAAAATCTTGCGGGGATGGAGGATAGGGAAGATTTACCTTACCAACCTATCAATATAAGTGAAGATTATCTTTTTGCTTTTTCCGAAGCTTTTTATCAATCTTTAGAAGATGAAGAAATTACTCCTACGGCACTTGCTTTGTTAAAAGATCGCACCAATTATCAAATTTCTTCGCGTGTTTTAAAAGGCATGGAGAATTATGGCGGTATTACGTTTCATGATCCTTTTTTCAACAAGCATTATGGTCTTGTTACCAAAGATAATAGTATTTTTGACCTTCAGTCTTTGAACCATGAGACCATGCATATGATAGATGGGGTTATGAATTCGAAGCTTCAACATCTTTTTAATCAGGCTTTTCCAGAGGTCGTTACTTATACGATGGATTACTTGACTTATGACTATTTAGAAAATCAAGGTTTTAATGAAAATGAAGTTTCAAAGCTAAGAACCAACGGATATCTCTATGCTAAAACATTTAGTATTGAAACCTTGCAAGAACTTAAAAAATGGCAAAGCGAAAGTAAGGAGAATAATCCTCTTCCTATTTCGTTAGAAAGAAATCTTTTAGAAGGAATATCGATCGTTTTATCTTATGGATTCTATGAAGAGATTAAAAAAGATAAAGATCAAGGTTTTAAAAAATTGAAAGATTTTATGAAAACGGATTTTGCTTATGATAAGAAACCTGATTTTTCTTTTGTAGGAATTTCTGATGAAGATTTAATAACTTATAGTAAAACTCTTGGAAGAAAAGATGCTTTTACGAAGTAAAAATCGTTTTTAAATAGGGAAAGATGAATGATGTCAGCCTTAAAAAAGGTTGACATTTTTTTACATTTGTAGTATAATAGACGGCAATTAAAGGGGGTAGGTTATAATGAGTAACCGTGATAAGAAGGAAATTAAAAGTCTATTACTATCGATTGTGATGTGGTCGTGCTTTTTGGTATTTGCTACCATATTCTGGTACATGCCACGATCAACCATGGTAGCTGAAGCTGCTCAAATGGCATCAGGTCTATCTAGGGAAGGATTCTATTTGGAAGAATTGAACGATGGATTCCAATTAAATAATATCTTTCCTACGACGGACGAAGTAGGAGTCACTCAGAAAGCTTATGCGTTCCAGATTGTAAACGATTTGGATTTTGAGGTCAATTACGCCTTATATTTCCAAAACGATGTATCGGAAATGAATGATAGTGAAGAAGCACTTCCTAACTATTATCTTCGTTACCAACTTGTGAAAAATGGCGAAGCAGGTCCTATTGCCAATTTAAATACCGATGGTAAGATTTTACTTACAAAAGTAGAGGCTAACGCTAAAGATACGTACGAATTAAGAGTATGGCTCGATCAAAATGCCGACGCGGGATGTATGAATAAGGTCTTTATCGGAAGACTCGGAGTGAATACGTTATAGAACTACTGAAAAGAGTAGTTTTTTTCTTGTCATTTTTCATCTTTTCCTCTACAATAAAGGTATAGGTGAGATATATGAAAAAAATAGGGGAAGTTACCACTTCATACAAATTAGATCAAGGAAAACTAAAAAATGCCTATGTGGAGGCTTTGAAGGATCCTGCTTTTAAAAACTATGTAGAGCATCTTTCGGTTTCCGAAAACGTCTTAATCAAATATACTTCAAGGTTAGAAGATGCTTTCGAAGAGTATCAACATTGCAGGCATTGTAAGAATTTATCCTATTGTAAAAACAAAGAAAAAGGATTTCTTCTTACACCGGAGATGCAAGCTAAAACCCTTTCTTTTTCCTATATCGCTTGTCCTTATTTACAAAAAAAGTTAAAGGATACCCAATACCAAGAAAATATTTATGCCTTTGAAATTCCTAAAATGCTTTTAGAAGCGAGTCTAAAAGACGTCTATAAAGACGATGTGGCAAGAAAAGAAATTATCAAATATATTGTTTCGTTTATTCATCAGTATAGGGAGGATAAAAAACAAAAAGGGCTCTATTTACATGGCAGTTTTGGAAGTGGTAAAACCTATTTAGTGGCCGCTTTATTCAACGAACTTGCCCATCAAAATGTAAGGAGTGCTTTAATTTATTATCCAGAGTTCTTACGTTCACTTAAGGAGTCCTTCGGTCAAGAAGAATATAAAGAAAAGTTTGAAAAAATCAAAAAAGTTCCGTTGTTATTACTCGATGATATTGGCGCGGAAAACATGACGCCTTGGTCTAGGGATGAAGTATTAGCACCTATTTTGCAATACCGAATGGAAGAAGGACTGCCTACCTTTTTTACGTCCAACTTTACGCTTAGTGAATTAGAAGGACATTTATCTTCGAGCAGTACAGGCGTAGAAAAAGTAAAAGCAAGACGTATTATAGAACGCATAAAAGAACTTACCGTGGAGATGCAATTAGTAAGCAAAAATAGAAGAAGTTAGGTGATTTAGATGACGCAAGCATTGAATGGAAATCAAGAGGAATTATTCGCTCATGTAAAAGAATTAATGGAAAATCTTTCTTATCCTCTTAACAAAAAAGAAACCCATTATGCGATGGTCGAACTCAGCAAGATTTTAAAGACCACAGATCCTGAAATGATTCTTCTTTTTTTATTGGTCCAATTAGAAGAAGAGATTCTATCTTTTCAATATGAAAAAGACTATACCTATTTTTCTTCTTTCTTGGGTATGATTGAATGTTACTTTAATAAATATAAAGGAAATGGATCCACCATTATGAATGTTCTTACCCGTATGCAAGAAGAACTTATTTATAAGATGGAAACCAAACCTGGAAAGTATAAGAAGAGTCATGTCAATTACCAAGTTTTAAAGAAGACGTTAAAAGAAATCGAAAACTATATTGCTTTCTTCGATGAAAAACAAAAGAAGGCCTTGTATAATCAAGAAAAATTCTTATCGTATCTGTTCTTTAAGAAAAAGAATCTATCATCTTTGCTTCCACTTTTAAAAAGAAATCCAAAAGTGTTACTTTTAAAAGATGAACAAGAAATCCTTCTTTTTGATAAAATGCTGATGCATTATCAAGAGGCCATTACCGATTATGCCAATAAAGGAACCTCTTGTGAACAGGAAGAATTGCTTTACTATGATGATTTGATTCGTCTGACCCTTGATAGAAGTGGATTATCGGAAAAACAATTGAAAGTACTTAAAGAAAAGGGACTAACGTTTTTAAAAACCATATTACTTTCATTAGAAGATAAAAATTATTTGAACCATCGTAAAACGTATCTTTGTCGTTTGGTGGATGATTTGGTTTCCTTTTTTATAGGCGAAGAAAGAAAAGAAGATTATACAAGTCTATGTGAGAGGTACGATATTGTAGATCGTTTTCCTTCTAAAGTTCAAAAAGAAACGGAACGCTTGAGTCATCCATTAAGAGAGGCTTTAGATAGTGATATACATGAAGTTATTTTGACGATTGATGGTGAGAATGCGCATGAAATTGATGACGGTTTGTCGTGTCAAAAGTTAACGAATGGAAACTATCTTTTAGGAATTCATATTGCGGATCCTTTGAGGTATCTATCTCTTTATAGTAAGACGATGGAAGAAGCATCTAAAAGATCCACCTCTATTTATATAGATCATCAGGTCGTGCCCATGTTTCCTAATACCTTATCTTCGTATTGGATGTCCCTTTTAAAAGATGACTTTCGTTATACCCGTAGTTTCTATTTTGAAATGAAGCCGAATGGAGAAGTCGAAAAAGATTCTTTCAAGATGAAAAGACAAATGGTGTTGGTCTATGATAATCTTACGTACGATCAAGTAGATACCATTTTAAAAGAGGGAAGTTATGAAGATACTCGAGTTTTAAATAGTTTGGTTTTATTAAATGAACTTGCTCAAAAAAGATATAATCCGATGGTGCATAATGCCTTTTTCCATCTTCCTTATACTTCCTCTACAATGATGGTGGAAGAGATGATGCTCTTTTTAAATCGTTATATGGCGGAGTATTTCCTAGAAAAAGGGTACCCTTACTTATATCGAAATCATGTGATTAACGAGACAGATCATGAGAAACTTGCACGGTTTAAAAATGAGATTGCCGAAGGATCTTTCCGTAAAAGTATTACCGAACTGGAGCAATCGATGGAAAGAGCGTTCTATGGTACTCATAATGAAGGGCATTGGGCGTTAGGGTATAAAGCGTATTCTCATGTTTCAAGTCCTCTTCGAAGATACCCCGATATCTTAGCGCATTACAGCATGGATGTAGTTTTACAAGAAAACGTTTCCGACCAAAAGATTTATGAATTAGAAAAACTCCTTACGAAAAAGTGCAAACCACTCAATAGTAAGATTCGTCTTGCGAACGACTTTTGTCGTAGAGCTGAAGATGAACAAAATTAAAATTGAGCTACTTATTTCAAAAAGTGGTACAATGAAGAGGGGGAATAAGGATGATTAAAAAAGAACAATTAACTTTATTAACCAAAGAATATCTACCAAGACTTAGAAAAAAGGAAGATAAAACGATTATTCCCTTAACGGATTTTGCTTTATTGACAGGAGCTAAAAAAGTACAGTCGAATTATATTTTTAATTTAAAAGAAAATGCCGTTTCTCATTTAGCCGCAGGCTATACCTCCAAAGGAAAATTATCCTTTTTTCCCATTACTTCTAATTATGCTGTGCTTCGTCCCGTACTTACCAATTTACAGGAAGAAGAATTGGATGCCTTTTTAGCCATAGAAAAGAAAGATGGCACCATCGATTTAGGAAGGTATCCTAGAAGTGTGGTATCGCCTCAAGAAAAAGCAATGTTAGATGAGTTATATCAAAAAAACGTATGTGTTAAAACAAAACATAACTTTCATTTTCAATACCGCAAAAAAGAGAATATCTCATTTTCCTCTTGTTTTACTTATCAATACCAAGATCACGAATACATTCGTGTAAAATCCAAATTAAATGAAGATCAACTGTTATCGGATGGGACTCTTCACTCCAAAAATACTTACGAATGGGTGAAAGTGGAACCTATTACTTGGTATATCGATAAAAAAAGTAGATCCCTTATTGCCAAAGAGGGAATGCTTTCGGGAATTCCTTTTTATACTTCGAGTGAAGATTTTCTCTTTTTTGAAGAAAGTGTACTCAACTCTTTTTTAAATAATTATTTTTTTAACGATATGTTTGAATATATTCCGTTCGAAAAAGAAGAAACCGTACGGGAATATGTTTTACGGAAGAAGGTTAACATGGAAGATTTTTCAAGTTATAATACAGCTCTTAAAACAGGATCTTTATCACTTAAAGATTGTTTGGATGATGCACTTTTCATCTATTCTAAAATCAAAGATGAAACGATTTATTCCATGGATCCAGAAACCAAAACGGGGCTTTTATGGGATGCTGAAACCAAAATGGGCTTTTCTTTTTTATGGGCAACCCTTGTTCATAATAAAGAAGTGAGAAAACTTTTTGAAAAATATAAGATTGGGCTAGAAGACCTAGAAGAAGGTATTTATATTGAAGAAGAGGATGCTTGGGATGGAAAAATCGATACGCTTCTACAAAAAGAAAAAGAAGCACTTTTTGAACAAGCCTTTAAACCTTTCTTAATGCAATTTCAAAACCAAAGTGAAAGTGTTTTTAAAAGGTATCAGACACAGCCTGGCTTTTCGCTTTCCCCTTTATCTTTTGCTTTTTTGCCTACGATTAAAAGATTGTTAGCAGACGTCTTGTGTGTCAAAAAAGAGTTAGAAAACTACCAAGATTATTTAAATCATCCTTTGGTAAATGAACTAGTTACTTATATCAGTAAGGATTGGCAGTTAGATGTTTCTACTTTGAAAGAAGAATCGGAAGACGCTCCACCACCTCGAAGACCATCGACCAAACATCGAGGCAATACCGTTTTAACGAAGTATGGTTCGTTCTTAAACGATCAAGTATATTTTACTCATCCAGCCATTGGAAGAGAAAAAGAATTACGGAATTTGATGTTAGGACTTTTAACCAAAGAAAAGTCTTGTGTTTTAGTAGGTTCTGCAGGGGTCGGAAAAACGGCAATTGTAGAAGGTCTTGCCTATCTCATTCAAAAAGGAGAAGTACCCGAGGATTTACAAAATTACGATATTTTAAAAGTCAATACGTCAAGGCTTTTAAGTGGAACCATTTACCGAGGACAATTTGAAGAACGAGTCGAAAAACTGATACAAGAAATTGCGAAAGATAAATCGATTTTGCTTTTTATTGATGAACTTCATACCGTGATTGGTTCGGGTAAAGGAGAACAATCTTCTCTTGATTTTGCCAACATGTTAAAACCTTATATTGACCGAGGCCAAATCAAAATCATTGGAGCAACCACCTTGGATGAATACAATCAGTATATTGGAAAAGATTCAGCTTTAAAAAGACGTTTTAAAAAAGTGAAGGTGGAGGAACCTACTAAAGAAGTCTTATCTTCGATTGTGGAAGGTAAAATGGAAGATTTAGGTAAACGAATGAACGTGGAAGTTCCTTTTAAAGACGAAGAAAAAGATGTTTTAATTGAACATCTATTAAAAGTGACGGAACCCTCTTGCAGAAGTTATAACGATAAACTTTATAACCCGGATTTGGTTTTATCGATTGTGGATACGGCTTTTGCTTGTGCAAGATACGAAAATAGAAAACAATTAGTTGTCGATGACTTTGTCGAAGCGATCGATTTAGAAGATCGTCTCTATGAAAGTAGTCGTAAACGAATTTGTACTAGTCTTCTTGCTACTTTTGAAGAGATGGCCTATCAAGAAGAGAAAAAA
The DNA here is from genome assembly GCA_947630415.1 of uncultured Bacilli bacterium. Taxonomy (GTDB): domain Bacteria; phylum Bacillota_I; class Bacilli_A; order RF39; family UBA660; genus Faecenecus. Next base: position 16,486 of record CANRHM010000010.1, read on the forward strand.
GAAAAAGTCTTTGGAAAAGTGATTTCTTTCCGGGACATTCAAGCAAAAAACCATGATTAAGCCTTGACAAAGAAGAAAGGCTAGGGGTATAGTAATAGTAGAAAAACGTTTTAAAAGAAATACGATCAAGTAAGTAGTTTTGATAGAGAGTTCATGGTTGGTGGAAATGAATAAATGCTTAGTTGGTTACTCTTCTTCTAGTTGGACTCGAAAGAGATTCCCGGGTGATTTCGTTAACAATTCATAAATTAAGTGAAACAAAGGATGGTACCGTGTTTTTGCACTCCTATTATATGTAGTAGTAGGAGTTTTTTTATGGGAAATAAGATTCGTTTATTAGACCTCTATTTAGAGAGTTCCACCGATGAAATTTTAACTTTGTTAGATCGTGACAACGATACCGATTTCTTAAACGAAGAGTGGAGACGTGCTTTGATGGAGGAGGTTTGTAACAGACTTATTCCTAAGATTAGCATTAAAGATGGAACAGGCGATTATGTTCCCTTGAAAGAACTACCGAAAATACAAATAAAAACCAATTTAGGAAGGAAAAGATAAAGATGATTAATATTAAAGAAGATGAAAAATTAAGTGTTTTAAATCATAGTTGTGCACATCTATTAGCCCAAGCAGTAAAACATTTATACCCTGAAGCAAAATTTTGGGTAGGTCCTGTCATTGAAGAAGGATTCTATTATGATATCGATTTAGGAGATGTCGTTATCAAAGAAGAAGATTTGGAAAAAATCGAAAAAGAAATGAAAAAGATAGCGAAAGATGGAAAGCGTATTGTAAGGGAAGAGTTAACGAAAGAAGAAGCCAAGGAAATGTTCCATGATGACCCTTACAAATTAGACTTAATCGAGCGCATGGATGAAAATGAAGTTACGATTTCCGCTTATCGTCAAGGTGATTTTGTGGATCTTTGTAGAGGACCTCATGTCGAGACTGTGAAAGAAATCAAATATTTCCGTCTCTTAAAGGTAAGTGGAGCTTACTGGAAAGGAGACGCTAGCAACAAGATGTTACAACGGATCTATGGAATTTGCTTTGATACCGAAGAAAAGCTAGAAGAACATTTAAAGATGTTAGAAGAAGCGAAACAAAGGGATCACCGTAAATTAGGAAAAGATTTGGAACTCTTTATGACGGATGACTTAGTAGGAAGAGGACTTCCCATGTTCTTACCAAATGGTTATATCGTATGGCAAGAGTTAGAAAATTACATTAAAGAAAAAGAACGAAAACTTGGTTATCTTCATGTTATGACCCCTTGTGTTGGAAATGTAGAACTTTATAAAAAGTCAGGGCACTGGGATCATTACAAAGAAAATATGTTCCCTAAAATGGATGTTGATGGCGAAAGTTTTGTACTTCGTCCCATGAACTGTCCACATCATATGATGATTTATGCAAATAAACTTCATTCGTATAAAGATTTACCTATTCGTATTGGTGAAATTGCCCATGACTTTAGATATGAAGCAAGTGGTGCGGTTAAAGGAATTGAACGTGGAAGACACTTTTGCCAAAACGATGCTCATTTGTTCGTAACGAAAGAACAAATTAAATCCGAATTTAAAAATGTCGTTGATTTAATTTTTGATGTCTATAAAGATTTCCATATTACGAATTACCGTTGTGTACTCTCCCTAAGAGATCCGATGGATAAAAAGAAATATCATCCGGATGATGAAATGTGGAACAAAGCGGAAAACGAACTTCGTGAAGTATTAAATGAACTAGGTATTGAATACACCGAAGAAATAGGAGAAGCTGCTTTCTATGGACCAAAGTTGGATGTGAATGTGCGTCCTGCCGTTGGAAACGAATACACCTTATCGACTTGTCAATTGGATTTCTGCTTACCTATGAAATTTGATTTAAAATACATTGATAAAAATGGTGAAAAACAAACTCCCGTCGTTTTACACCGTGCTATTCTAGGTTCGATTGACCGTTTCATGGCTTATATTCTAGAAGAGACAAAGGGAGCTTTACCGGTATGGTTAAGTCCTGTACAAGCAACGGTATTACCAGTAAGTCCTGAACATCAAGGTGATTATGCTAAAGAGATTTATGAATATTTAGAGGGTTATAATCTTAGAGTCAAACTAGATGATCGAAGTGAAAAGTTAGGTTATCGTATTAGAGAAGCCCAGACTACAAAAGTACCGTTCATGTTAATCTTAGGAGATAAAGAGAAAGAAGAAGGTATGATTAGTTATCGTCGGTATGGACAAGAAGAAACAAAGACTGTATCGAAAAAAGAATTCTTAGATTTAATCAGGGACGAAATTAAAGATAAAAAATAAAAATAGAAAAAGGTACTCCTTGTGTAGGCAGTGCCTTTTTGTTATAATAACAATGCAAGTAAGGGGGATTACTTATGAAAAAAACTTGGAAATTAAAACTTTGTGCCTTTGGTTTAGCAGGAGTTACTATGCTTACTGGATGTCAAAAAAAGATGGACTGTGACATCAAGGACGCCCACATGCATCTTTATGTTTCAGAACAAGGCTTTGCCCGTTACTTAACTTCGGAATATGAACACGAAGCTGATTTTTCTTGGACAGAGGATACAACGAGTTCTACACCGTTATTAAAAGCCATGGAAAAAGAAGGACTTTTATCCATTGAGGATAACCGTGATTTATTACAAGAAATTGTAGATAGCAATAGGCCTCATCTTGAATATCAATACGCTTATACCGAAGATATTTCAAGTCCTCCTAAAGATTATCATGCTTTTTATGATCCTTATTATGGCGCTTACTTTTTATATTATGGAGGACTTTATAATAATGGCTTCTATTATGATGATAGTTACTATTATTACGATGATGATTACACTTATTATGAAAGTGATGATGGTTATAGCTACGATGACGATGGTTTCTATTACTACGATGATGTAGAAGATAATAGTACCAACTATTGGTCTTTTTATGAAGACTATGATGATACCGATGATTGGTTAACAGATGATTATACAGAAGATGATTTGGATTATTACGATGAGTATTGGAAT